>CAZKPI010000040.1:7506-15772 GCA_964554555.1 uncultured bacterium | reverse complement strand
CCCCCCGGCCCCCGGCCGCCACCCCACCGACGAAGGATCCTTCCCATGCCCAGACCCCCGCGACGCGACACCCGCCCCGTCCGCCTGCGCCAGGTGCAGGTCGGCGGCGGCGCCCCGCTCACCGTCCAGAGCATGACCAAGACCGACACCCGCGATGCCGATGCCACCCTGGCCGAGATCGAGCGGCTGGCCACAGCCGGCTGTGAGATCATCCGGCTGGCCGTCCCCGACGAAACGGCCGCCCGGTCCCTGGCCCGGATCGTCCCGCGCTCGCCGCTCCCCGTCATCGCCGACATCCATTTCGACCACCGGCTGGCGCTGACCGCCCTGGCGGGCGGAGTCGATGGACTGCGCCTGAATCCCGGCAACATCCGCGACGCCGCCAAGATCCGCGAGGTGGTGCGGGCGGCGGCGGAACGCCGGGTCCCCATCCGGATCGGGGTCAACGCCGGGTCGCTCGACCCGGCCATGGCGGCGAAGCACGGCGGAGTCACCGCCGAGGCCCTGGCCGAATCGGCGCTGGCCGAGGCGGCCCTGCTGGAGCGGGAAGGATTCCAGGACATCAAGATCGCCGTCAAGGCTTTCGACCTCGACCTGATGATGGAGGCCACGCGCCTGGTGGCGGCCCGCTGTCCCTATCCCCTGCACCTCGGAGTGACCGAGGCCGGCCTGCCCGAGGAGGGCATCATCCGGTCCGCGATCGGGATCGGCGCCTTGCTTTTGGCGGGACTGGGTGATACTCTCAGGGTCTCGCTGACCGGGGATGCCGCCGAGGAGGTCGCCGCCGGGATCCGCATCCTGCGCAGTGTGGGCCTGCGTCGGGGGGGGCCGATCATCGTGTCCTGCCCCACCTGCGGCCGGTGCCAGATTCCTCTGCAGGAGATGGCCCGCGAGGTCGCCCGCCGGACCCGCGACCTGACGGCGCCGCTCCAGATCGCCGTCATGGGGTGCGCGGTGAACGGCCCGGGCGAGGCCCGGCAGGCCGACTTCGGCATCGCCGGGGGCCGCGAAGGGGGTCTGGTCTTCCGGAAAGGGAAGGTGGTCCGGACCCTCCCGGCCCGGGAGCTGGTCGACGGACTGCTCGACGAGATCAAGGGATTCCTGGACAACGAGGGAAAAAAGGATGGTCAGGGTTGACACACGGAAGATGATCACGCCGCGGGTTTCGCCCCGTCTCCCCATCGGCACGAGACTGGAAGGGCCGCCCTCTGGCCGGGGCCGCTGGCGGCATCAAGCGCCCGGTTCACGCCCGGGACGAGGGCCGACCGGCCGACCGGCCGGAGGGCACCTGGCGCTGGCCGTGGGCCTGTTCCTGTGCCTGTCTCTCTGCCTTGGGCCGGTCGCCCAGGCGGCCCAGAGCGAGATCGGCTTCATCGGGGAGCGCGTCAAGATCCACTTCCACCCACCCCTGCGCACCGGGCCGCAGGATCCCCACCCGCTGAAGGTCGAGATCCCCCGGCTCAATCTGATCATCCTTCTGCTCGAAAACTATCTCGGCTATCTGACCAGGCTGGGGAAACTGCCCGAAGCCATCGGCCTGACCATCCACTACTACCCGGACGGCAACGACGAGTTCGTCCCCGGCTCGAACCGGATCATGATCACCGAACTCGGCTGGAACCATCTCCTCGAGCAGGTGAACGGCCACCTGAAGAAGGCCGCCGAGGGGACGAAGAAATACCTCATCGACAACGCCGGCTCCCTCGTCCAGATCCGTGATCAGCTCGAGCGTCTCACCGACACGTTCGAACAACGCTCGGGGTTCGCCAACCTTTCCGACTCCCTGGCGGCGCTCGCACCCGAGTCCGATTTCGTCCTGCTCGGAACCGATGCCGCCATCGTCAGCCGGCCCACCGAGACCCACAACCAGCTGGCCATCCTCCGGATGAACGGGTCGGGCACCCTCCTTCTGCCCAGCGGCCGGGGCGGATACTCCCAGTTCCGGTTGTCGGCAGACCGCACCTGCCTGGCCTTCACCGAGGGAAGCGAGCCCAAACTCCTGAACCTGGACACCCGGGAGGTCACCCCCCTCTTCCCGCCCGGCACCCGGATCCTGCTGGACTGGTCCTGGAGTCCGACCGGCCGCGTCCTGGCGGGCATCACGCTCGACCGGTCGACCTCCAACCGCGAGATCTTCCTGTATGACGCCCTCACGCGGGAGCATCTGACCTTCTTCCAGGGGCAGGCGGAGTTCAGCGGCGACTACCAGTTCGCCTATCCCTACTGGGCCCCCAACGGCCAGCGTCTGCTCTTCACCACCGGCAACCAGATCTCACTGCTCGACCTGTCCACCCGGCGCCTCCACGCCAACATCGTTTCCACGGTCCGGACCCTGTCCGAAATCGTCTGGTCGACTGACAGCCAGTCGTTCGCCTACGTCGAGATGGAAGGCAAAGCCCGCGACAAGAACGAGTTCAACGACAAGGACCTGCGCGGCTGGACCCTGCACCGATGCTACGTCACGCCCGCCGGTCAGGTCATCGAGGACCCCGCCCAGAGGCATACCTCGAGAGACACCCTGAAGCTCGTCGGCTTCTGGACCCTCGACCGGGTGCTCTTCCTCGAAGGGCACCTGGTGAGCCCCCGCCTCCAGGAGTGTGTCCAGAACCTGTCCGGGCAAATGGCCGCCCGGCTCACCCCGACACCCGGCCTGAAGCAGGGTGCCGCCAATGCGGCCTCCGGCGAGGTTCCCGCCACCGGGTTCGTCGATCTTCCGCTGAAGTACTGCTGGGTGGTCAAGAACCTCGACGGGCGGTTTCAGAACGTCTACGACGCCGGCTACGGACACCGGAACCACCTGTTCGTCGAGGAGCAGGTGACCACCTGGTTCCTCGGCCTGCGGCTTCCCGAGGGGATCCCCGCCCGGCAGGAGACCTACAACCTGCTCCCCTCGCCCTACCCCTACCAGGAACGCAATGTCACCATCTGCCAGGACCTCCCCCCCGACCAGGTCAAGGGCCTGACCGACATGGTGAAGGGGTACAACCTGCGGCGGTTCGAGATCTCCGAAAGCCTTGACCGCATCTTCTTTCTGAGCAACACCCGGGGGATGTCCACCCTGTGGGCGGGAGCGATCAGCGCCCTGGCCAAGGTCGAGGTTCCCTCCAGCTCGAATGAAGAAGGGGAAGAGGCCTCCTCCGATGAGGGCGAAGGTTCCGGCGGACTGCCGGAAACCCTCCCCGGGGATGCCCTCCCCTTCGGAAGCGGCGGGGCCCTGCCGGGCGACGCCCTTCCCCTGCCGCCCCTGGGCGGCTCTGCGCCGGCTCCCACCCCATCCGACGGGAAACCTGGGGGGATCGGCCTGCCCGCCGGGAGCCTGCCGGGAGAGGCCCTTCCCCTGCCGCCCCTCCCCGGGCAGGCCCCATCCCAGTCCCCCCCAAAATCCGACGCGGGGGAGAACGCCGATGATCCAGAAGATGCCGAAGACGGAGGTGCCGCGGGGGAGTAGCCGGCCAGGGCCGCCGAAGCGGGCGCCCCGCCATGGGGGGAAGACTGCTTCCGGCATCGCCCGGGGTTCCCAGCGCAGATCTTTCGCCGGCCTGGCCCCGGTCACAAGCCTGGAGATTCCCTGGCCCCGGGGCGGGTCCGCCCCCTTCACCACCGCGGGAAGGCCGCCTGGCGTTGCGCGAACCAGGCCTTTCGCGCCGCCAGCCGCGACAGCCTAGGGGCACTCCCGACCTTCTGCCCGTTCGGATCCGGCGTTCCCATGGAGGGCGGCGGCCGGCCCCCTGACCCCGGACGCGGCGCCCCAGCCGGGCGGCCAGCGGGGAGGGGCCGTGGAACGGGGCGGGCGAAGGGCGGGTGAACGGGTTGCCCTGGGGAGGGAATTCCCGTATACTTGGCGGATCTACCAGAAATCTGAGACAGGGGGCTCTCCCATGAAACGCATCCGTTTTCCCGCCTGGACCCTCCTTTTCCTCTCCGCCATCCTTGCCGGCGCGGTTCTGCCGGCCTCGGGGGCCGACAAGGTCAAGGTCCTGTATGACGACACGCACGGCCAGACCGCGGGGAACGCCGACTGGATCATCACGGGCGCGTATTCGGAGATGGCCGACCTGCTCACCGCCCACGGGTTCGCGATCGAATCCCTGAGCAAGGCGGGGGAACGCGGCAGGATCACCGCCTCCCTGCTGGCCGACTACCAGGCCGTCATCCTGGCCGAACCGAACAATCCCTATGGCGAGGACGAGCAGAAGGCCATCGTCGAGTTCGTGATGAACGGCGGCGGGGCGTTCCTGGTGGGCGACCACGGCGGGGCCGACCGTGACAACGACGGCTGGGACGCGGTGAAGGCGTTCAACGTCTTCTGCCCGCAGTTCGGGTTCAGTTTCGCCGGGGACTTCGTCTACGAAGCGCCCCTGGCCGGCCCGATCAACAAGGAGCACCCGGTGATGTTCGGGGTGCGGGCGGTCGGGGCCTGGGCCGGCTCGACCTTCGTGCTGCAGCGCAGTGCCCAGGCCAAGGCGGTCGGCCTGCTCGACAGCCGGTACCGGAAGGCCCCCTTCATCGTCGCTTCCGAAGCCGGCAAGGGCCGGGTGGTGGCGATCGGTGACAGCTCCCCCTTCGACGACGGCGTCGGCAGTGGAGACAAGAACAAACTGCACGACAGCTACGACTCGTTCATGTATTCCCACCCCCAGCTGGCCTACAACGCCATGATGTGGGTGACGGGGCGGAACCCCGCCGAGCGCATCCCGTCGAAGGTGGTGGCCTTCTTCAACGAGGCGAAGCCCGCCGAGAAGGACCGCAACATCCTTGTCGACGCGGCCCATGGCAACGCCGCCTCCGACAAGATGGAGACCTTCGAACGCCACATGAAGAAGCTCGGGTACAAGGTGTACTACACCCTGAACCTGATCACCCCCGAGATGCTCAACCGGTTCGGCCTGGTTTTCCTGCCGAACCCCTCCCTGCCGCTGACCCCCGCCGAAATGAAGGCGATCAGCGACTGGTTCATGGCCGGCGGCCGCCTCTTCACGGCCGGCGACTGGGATTCAACCAAGCTCGACGGCCGGCGCTCCCTGAACGCCCTGCTGGAACAGCTCGGCTCGGTGATCCGGCTCAACAGCGACCAGATCTGGGACAACCTGCACAAGACCAACAAACCCTGGGGCGTCCTGGCGACCGTGGCCAACCCGGCCCACCCTGCCTGCAAGGGCGTGCAGACGGTGATCACCTGGGGAACCTGCTCGCTGATCTCCCGCGACAACCAGCCCCTGCCGGCGCAGAGCGGGGTGGAACTGGTCGTGGTCAGCCACCCCGAGGCCTTCAACAAGGACGGCGACAAGAAGAACGACGCCGTGCTGTATCCGAAGAGCACCGCCATTCCCATCATGGGCATCGAGCGGCTGGCCAACGGCATCCTGGTCGTCGGCGGGTGCAACAACTTCACCGACTACCAGTATCCCGACAGCGACATCAACATGGCCCAGCCCGGGCCCTGCCCCTTCGTCCACCAGACCGCCGAGCTGTATGACAACCTGATCCCCCTGCTCCTGCAGTCGTCCGTTCCCTCGCGCGCCCCGGCCGCCCGGCCGCGCCGGAACCGGAGGTAGCCGGGGCCCCGCCGGGGGATCGGCCCCGCCGCCGCCCCACCCGCACCGACACCGCACCGCCACCCACATGGTCCACGGCAAGAAGATCGATTTCGGCGCCTACGGGTATCTCCTGCCCGTGGTCATCATCATCCTGTGCTTCCAGGTCATCCCCATCTTCTATTCGCTGGCGATCAGCTTCTACGAATGGGACCTGATGAGCGACCCCAACTGGGTCGGGGCCGAGAACTTCCGCCGGCTGGCCGACGACCCGATGTTCTACAAATCCCTGGTGAACACCCTGTACTACGCGATCTTCAGCGTGCCGCTGTCGATTCTTGCCGCGCTGGGCGTGGCGATGCTGCTCAACAACCCCATTGCCGGCATCGGCATCTACCGCACGATCTACTTTCTGCCGGTGATCACCTCGCTCAACGCGGTGTCCATCGTCTGGAACTTCATCTACCACCCGGAATACGGACTGCTGAACAAGGTGCTGGCCCTCTTCCATATCGCCCCCCGCCTCTGGCTGCAGGACCCGCTCTGCATCATGCCCTTCCTGTCCGGCCTGGCGGGATTGGGGTGGCCGGACTGGCTCCCCGCCGGCCCCTCGATGGCCATGCTGAGCATCATCGCCATGAGCGTCTGGAAGGGGCTCGGCTACAACGTGATCATCTTCCTGGCCGGCCTGCAGAATATCCCCAAGCACCTGTACGAGGCGGCGACCATCGACGGCGCGTCGCGCTGGCAGCAGTTCCGGCACATCACCTGGCCCCTGCTGTCGCCAACCACCTTCTTCGTCTTTGTCATGTCCTGCATCGGGTCGTTCCAGGTCTTCTCGCAGATCTACATGATGACCCCGCGCGGCGGGCCGATGAAGAGCACCATGGTCATCGTCTTCTACCTGTACCAGAAGGCGTTCGTGAAGTTCGAGTTCGGCTACGCGCTGGCCATCGCCTTTGTGCTGTTCGTGATGGTTTTCGCCATGACCCTGTTCAACAAGCTCTACCTCGAGAAGAAGGTCCACTACTCGTGAGGAAGCAGGCGCGCCGATGAAACACCCCTTCCACCTCGTTATCCACGCCCTGCTCATCGCGGGCTCGGTCTTCATGCTGTTCCCTTTCCTGTGGATGGTAACCACCGCCTTCAAGAACGAGGACGAGATCCTCAAGACCGGCCAGCGCATCGTCATCCTTCCCGACGCCTGGCGCCCCTCCTTCCTGAACGCGCCCGAGGACGAGGAACGCATCCGGAAGGAGGCGGAACACCGCCAGGCCTGGGCCGACCTGCAGGCCGGCAAGGAACTCCCCGCCGGGGCCCGCAAGCCCTCCAAGCCGTTCGAGACCTTCGACAACTTCCGCGAAGTCTGGGACAAGCAGGACTTCTACCGCTACTTCCTCAACACCCTGTTCGTCTCGATCACCATCACGGTCAGTTCGCTCTTCCTCGCCTCCCTGGCCGCCTACGCCTTTTCGTTCTTCAAGTTCCCCGGGAAGGACGCCATCTTCATGGGTCTTTTGGGCACCATGATGCTGCCCCAGCAGGCATTGCTGATCCCCAACTACATCATCCTGTCGAAACTGCACTGGATCAACACCTACGCCGCCCTGATCATCCCGATGATTGCTTCGGTCTACTCGGTGTTCTTCCTGCGCCAGTTCTTCCTGCAACTGCCCAAGGACCTCTTCGAGGCGGCCACCATCGACGGCTGTACCCGGTTCCAGTTCTACTGGAAGGTCGTCCTGCCGCTCAGCAAGCCCCCAATGGTGACCCTGGGCATCTTCACCTTCCTGGGCACCTGGAACAGCTTCGTCTGGCCCCTGATCGTGACCAACGACAAGGAACTGCGGGTCATCCAGGTCGGCCTCAGCTACTTCAACAGCGAGGCGGGCACCCAGTGGGGCCCGCTGATGGCCGCTTCCTGCCTGACCATCTTCCCGCTGGTGATCATGTATTTCCTGGCCCAGAAGCAGTTCGTCGAGTCGCAGGCCACGACCGGCATGAAGGAATGAGCCGATGAACCTGCGCCGCCATCCGGAAGCCCTCTTCCTCGCCGGCGTGCTGGCCGTCTGGCTGGTGATTGTCGGTCTGATCCTGCACGACGACGCCAGCAAACGCGCCGCCGCCCTGGCGGGGGTCGAGGCCGGCAGCCGCACCCAGATCGTCTTCTGGCACGCCATGGGGGGCCCCCTCGGCGTGGTGATGGACGACCTGATCGGCCGGTTCAACAAACAGCAGAACCGCTACTTCGTGAAGAGCGTCGGCATGGGCAGTTATGACACCCTCGACAAGAAGATCCTGGCCTCGATCGTGGCCCGCAGTGCCCCCGACCTCTCGCAGAACTACGAGACCCTGACCAAGAAACTGATCAAGGCGAAGAAAATCGTCTGTCTCGACGACCTGCTGGCCAGCGAGACCGAAGACATCAAGGCCGACATCATCCCGGTCCTTCTGCGGAACAACACCTACGACGGCCGGCTGTGGTCTTTTCCGTTCAACAAGAGCGTGCCGGTCCTCTACTACAACAAGGACCTGATGCGGGAGGCCGGCCTCAACCCCGCCTCCCCCCCCGCCACCCTCGACGAGCTGGCCAGCGTCTCCCGCCACCTCACCCGGTTCTTCGCCGACGGGAAGGGCAGTACCGGCCGGCCGGTGATCGGCTTCGGCACCGGCAAGGGGAACATCTGGATGTTTTTGTGCCGGGTTCTGCAGTATGGCGGCACCATCGTCGA
>CAZKPI010000040.1:4790-7461 GCA_964554555.1 uncultured bacterium | reverse complement strand
GCCTTCTTCGCCGATCCGCCCGCCCAGAAAGCCCTGGCCGTGGTCCTGGACATGGTGAAGGAAGGCATCGCCGTCGAGGGCCAGGGGTTCGACCACCAGAACGATTTCAAGGCCCAGCGGGTCGCCATGATCGAGAACAGCATCGTCAGCAAGGTCTTCATGGAGGCCGGCATCAAGTTCGACTTCGGGGTGGCCCCCCTGCCCGGCGCCGCAACCCACGCGGTGATCCTGTCGGGAACGAATATCAACATCTTCGACAACGGGGATCCCGACAAGATCAAGGGGGCCTGGGAGTTCGTCAAGTGGTTCACCTCGACCGAGATCGGGGCGGAATGGAGCGTCCGCACCACCTACCTGCCGGTGCGCCGGTCGTCCCTGCACAGCGACTACTTCCGGGAGGCCATGAAACGCGATCCGAACATCGCCCCTCCCTATGTCCAGCTCGATTATGCGTATTTCGAGCCGCGGCTCAGCTGTTGGTTCGAGATCCGCGACCTGATGGCGGACACCCTGGAAGAGGCCTCGATCGAGAAAGGACCGCCTGAGAAGTACCTCGCCCCGATGAACGAAGCCATTGAAAGGATCCTGCGGCATGCCACCGACTGACCCCCTGTCCCAGGTGATCGCCACCCTGCACCAGGGACAGCGGTTCTTCCTGATCAGCCATGTCCGGCCCGACGGTGATGCCATCGGCAGTCTGGCCGGCCTGGCCCGCAGTCTGCGCAAGGCAGGCAAGACGGTCGATCTCGGCCTGGTCGATCCGGCCCCGGAGCGGTTCGCCTTCCTGCTCGAGGGGGAGACACTGCGGAAACCGGGAGACCTGGCCCTCGACCATGACGCGATCGTCATCCTCGACACCGGGGACCTTCCCCGCACCGGGTTCGCCGAAGCGCTGGCCAAGCCGGCAACCGTCGTCATCAACATCGACCACCACCCGAGCAACACCTCCTTCGGCGACATCAACCTGCTCGATTTCCACGCCAGCTCGACCTGCGAGATGGTGGTCACCCTGATCGAACGGGCCCGTCTGCCGTTCGATCCCGACGTCGCCCAGGGGCTCTACCTGGGCCTGTGCACCGACACCCGCTTCTTCCAGAACGAGAACCTGCGGCCGGCCGCCCACCATGCGGCCCAGCGGCTTCTGGAGACCGGCCTCGAGGCGGCGGCGATCCACGGCCACCTGCTGTCCACCCGCAAGCTGAGCGAGGTCCGCATCCTCGGCCATGCCCTGACCCGCCTGACCGTCGAGATGGACGGCCGGCTGGCCTGGGTGGCCCTGTCGACCGCCGATCTGGCCCAGCAGGGGGCCACCATGAACGACGTGTTCGCCTCCGGCCTGTTCAACCAGCTGACCGGCATCGACGGGGTGGTGGCCAGCGTCGGCATCGTCGAGAACACCGACGGCAAGGTGTACTGCGAGTTCCGCTCCCGCAAAGGGTTCGACGTCAAGGAGATCGCCGTCGCCATGGGCGGCGGCGGCCACCTGGCCGCCGCGGGCTGTAACCGGGAGGCCCCGCTCGCGGCCATGGTGGACGAAGCCCTCGGCCACCTCCGGCAACGCCTGGAGAGCTTTCCCCGCTGATGGGGAACCAGGGGCGGGGCCGGGGAACGGCTCCCTGCAGGAACTGCCAGGCGTGGTGGGCCATAGCGGCCCTGTGCAGTCTGCCCGCCATCCTGGCCGCCATGGCCCCCGCCGCCGGCGATCTCCCCTTCGATCCGGGGGTCTGTTCCCTGCGGCTGGAAATCGAAGGGGTGGGAACGGTCCTCGCCTGCCCGCCTGTATCTCCAGAAACCCGGAGGCATGGTTGAGGTGATCCATTCCCTGGAGGGATTGGTCTACGTCGCCCTGTTCCGGGGGGATCTCGACGGCGACAAGGTTCCCGAACTGATCGCCGTGGCCGGCAACCCGTCGAGCGAAGACCGCATGCCGTTCATTTTCAGCGAAAAGAACCGCTTCGCCTGCCTGTACCCGCGGGAGGAAGAGGACACCCCTCTGCTCGGCCAGGACATCTCCCTCGCCGCCTGGAAGGAGGCGCCAGCCCTGTGCCTCCGCACGCGGCTCGAGTTCCACCGCTACGGCCCCCCCGACCTGTTCCAGAGCGAGTATTTCCGCTTCGTCGGCGACCGCCTCCGGAAGGTGGGGGAGACCCTTTCCGAGGGCAACCATGTCAACCTCCTGCTGAACCGCGCCGCCCTGGCCTTCCACCGGGGGCAGATCCTGGAAGCCCTCCACCAGTATGAAGAGCTCACCAATGGGAACCGCAAGGACCTCCCCCTGCCGGCCCTGGCCGAGGCGCTCTTCGCCCAGGCGGAAGCCCGAACCCGCCTGAAGGACTTCGCCACCGCCGGAATCCTGTATCAGCGGGTGGCGACCGAGTTCCCGGATTCGGCCCTGGCCTCCGAGGCCCGCCAGGAACGGGCCCTCGTCCAGCTTCATTCCCTCGCCAGCACCGCCTTGGGACTGTTCGTGGACGCCCGTCAGCTCGCCGAGGCCAACCAGGGCGAGCAGGCCCTCGCCCTCCTGGAAACCCACCGGAAAGCCACGGCCACCGGCCCGGTGACCGACCGCCTTCTGCTCCTGGAAGCGGAGGTGCTGACCTCCCTGGCCCGGACCGAAGAAGCCCTTCCCCTCCTGCGCGCAGTGCTTCGGGAGTTCCCTGCTTCCCCCGTC
>CAZKPI010000040.1:4395-4780 GCA_964554555.1 uncultured bacterium | reverse complement strand
GCGGCCGCGCTGTACGAGGAGGCTGCCGGGATCGATCCGGAGTCGGAGGAGGCCGACGCCCCCCCGCTCCCCGCCCGCCGCGAGGATCCCTGACCCATGGCCAAAAAACCCGTTGCCAAGGCGGCTGTCGTCCAACCCAAGGAAGAAGAGGGCCTGAGCCGGAACCAGAAAATTCTCCTGGGGGGCCTGGCGACCTTCATTCCCTTCTTTCTGGTAGTCATCCTGCCCCTCCTGACCAGGAATTATGTCATCAAGAACTTCAACCTCCAGGCGGAGGTCCTGCTGGCCTCCCCCCTCACGCTGAAGATGGCCCCTTCCGGCGATCCCATCCCCACCCTGCGGCTGACCATGAACGGCATGGCCTTCCAGGTGCCGCAGCTCTTCA
>CAZKPI010000040.1:0-4385 GCA_964554555.1 uncultured bacterium | reverse complement strand
TCCGCATCACCCCCACCCTGCTGACCTTCCGCAACAATCCCCGCCGCATCTCCCGGACCATCTCGGTATCGATCCTTCCGGAGCCGCCGCGCATCGACCTCAGTCGGAGCGGGGCCCTCAGCTGGTTCCTGCCCGAGACCACCCGCGATTTCCTCCATGCCATCCTGTGGGCCACCTGGCATCCCGTGCTGGTGTATGCGAAGGCCCAGTTCCTGGTCAACCAGGGCATCGGCAGCAGCTTCTTCCGGACAGACTGGGACGCCGCTCATGAAGGGTTCGTGTTTCCCACCCCCGGCAACAGCGGCTACATCGCCCGCATCTTCGCCGGTGAGAAGGACCCCTACATCGAGTTCTCCATGTTCGACGAGACCGACCCCGTCAGCCTGGAAACCTGGACCGACGTTGCCGTCACCATCAAGCCGCCCATGCCCGGTGCGGCCTCCCCGACGGCGGTCGCCTCCCGTCCGCTGTCGCTGGCCTCCTCCATCGCACTGACCGCGAACGAGGAGACCTCCCACCAGGTCCTGCAGGATTCCCTCAACCAGTTCTACCTGACCGGCAACCCATCCTGGCTGTTGCCCGTGGGCCTGATCATGGAGCATCGAATGTTCTTCCGCGAGGTCATCGCCCTCTGCAAACAGGCTATTCCCCAGCTGGCCGAGCGGCCGCAGGAGGTGGGCCTGTGGCGAGACCTGTTCGACCGCGCCGTGAAACAGGTGATCAAGGTCGACGTGGACCCCCACCTCGAGCTCGACCAGGTCAACGTGTACGTGAAGAACCTCACCAAGTTCCCTCTGCGGCGGATCCGGCTCAGCATCACCGCCGCCGACGCCGCGGGGGAGCGGACCTTTGCCACAACCGTCCAGGATATGGGGGCCATGCAGGCGGAGGATGAAAAGGTCTTCCCGGTGGCCACCAAGCCAGGATTCCTGTCCCGCAAGCTCCAGGGCATGTCCTGGACCGTGGAGGATATCGAGATCGGGGAATGACCCCACGGGTCTGACACGCGGGCGCCTTCCCCGGTCGGTTCCCCGCCGGCCGCCCCGCGGCCGGGCCTCTCTTCACCCGGCCTGGCCGCCCCTGCCCGGGCGCCGGAGGGACCGGGGGGAAGCCGGCGCCAGACAGCCGAGGAGCACGGGGCGGGCGGCCCCGGTGGCCGCCGGCACGTTGGCAGGAAGGCCGCGGGCAAAGGCGTCGCCCAGGGCGGCGAAGGCCATCGCCTCGCGGGCCATGACCGGAACCCCCAGCTCATCGGCCCGGCGCAGGGGGCAAAGCCCCTCCAGCCGGCGGGCCAACCGGCGGACGAGTTCGGGATTGAGCGCCCCGCCCCCGGCGATCACCGCCTCGTCGACCGGGCCCCCGGGAAGGACGAACCGCTCGATGGCCCGGGCGATGGTTTCCACGGTGAAATCAAGGTAGGTCGACATCAGGTCGACGGGGGCCAGCTTCCCGCCCCAGGCGCGCCACAGCTTCGCCTCGCGGGCCCGGCCGTAGAGATCGCGGCCGGTGGACTTGGGCGGGATCACGTCCAGGTAGGGGTCGCGCAACAGCGCGGCCAGCAGGCGGGGCGAGACGGCGCCGGCGGCGGCCAGCCGGCCGCCAACGTCGTAAGCCTGCCTTCCCCCGGTCACCCGCTCGGCCAGGGCGTCCATGAGCATGTTGCCGGGACCGGTGTCGAACGCCGCGGTGACCCGCGCGGCGCGCCCGCGCCGGAGAACGGTGAGGTTGGCAATGCCCCCGACATTCAGGACGCGACGGCAGGCCCCGCCGAAGAACCGCAGATCGCCGAAGGGCACCAGCGGGGCCCCCTGGCCGCCGACCGCCATGTCGCGGCGACGGAAGTCGTGGACGACCGGCAGGCCCGACCGCTCGGCCAGGAGGGAGGCATCGAGGACCTGCAGGGAACCGCGGACCGGGATGCCCTCCCAGGCCTGGTCGGAAGGGTCGTGATCGAGGGTCTGACCGTGGGCCGCCACCAGATCGACCCGCTGACGGTGCCGGCGGCGAAAGGCGGCCACGGCCTCGGCATAGAGGGAGGCCACCCAGGTTCCGGCCTGAAGCACCTCGCGGGCGGTGGCCGCCGCCATCAGTGCCTGCAGTCGAGCCCGGACCGGGGCCGGGAACGGCCAGGAATCGTGCCAGAGAAGGCGGAACCCGCCATCAGACTCGAACCGGACCAGGGCACCGTCGATCCCGTCGCCCGACGTCCCGCTCATCAGCCCCAGCACCTGGAGGTCACCCTGGATCGGCATCATCGTCAACATTTTTTTCCCCGATGGGGGTGGCCGGGCGATTCCCTGACGGAAGCACCGGCGGCCGCCCCGGAATGGCATTCCGCACCAAACCGGCTTTTGCGCAAATCGACCAATTATGCTAGATTGCCGGCAAATTTACCAGCAGGAGGCTTTCTATGGCAGACGCGAAACCACAGCATGCGAATCAACCCCAGTCCACCCAGGGCCTGTCGGCGAAGGAACGCCAGGCCGAACGGCTCAAATCCCTCGAGACCGCCATCGGCAACATCGAGAAGCAGTTCGGCAAGGGGGCGGTCATGCGCCTGGGCGACTCCCGACACCTGCAGGTCGAGGTCATCCCGACCGGGTCGCTGTCCCTCGACCACGCTCTCGGCGTGGGCGGACTGCCCCGCGGCCGCATCATCGAGATCTTCGGCCCCGAGTCCTCGGGCAAGACCACCCTGGCCCTGGTCGCCATCGCCGAAGCCCAGCGGGCCGGCGGGGCGGCCGCCTTCATCGACGTCGAACACGCCCTTGACCCGAACTATGCCCGGCTCCTGGGCGTCAACATCGACGACCTGCTGATCTCCCAGCCCAGCAGTGGAGAAGAGGCCCTCGAGATCGCCGAGATGCTGGTGCGAAGCAACGCCATCGACGCCATCGTCATCGACTCGGTGGCCGCCCTGACCAGCAAAGCCGAGATCGACGGCGAGATGGGCGACGCGACGGTGGGCATGCAGGCCCGCCTGATGTCCCAGGCGATGCGCAAGCTGACCCCGGTGGTCTCCCGGTCGCGCTGTATCTGCGTGTTCATCAACCAGATCCGCGAGAAGATCGGCGTCATGTTCGGCAACCCCGAAACCACGCCCGGCGGCCGCGCCCTCAAATTCTTCTCCTCGGTCCGCCTGGACATCCGCCGCAAGGACCAGATCAAGGATGGTGATACCCCGATCGGCTACGTCACCCAGGTCAAGGTGGTGAAGAACAAGGTCTCCCCCCCCTTCCGGACCGCCTCCTTTGACATCATGTTCGGCAAGGGCATCTCCAAGGAAGGCGAGATCGTCGATCTCGGCGAGCATTACAAGATCATCCAGAAGTCGGGCGCCTGGTATTCCTTCGGCGACGTCCGCATGGGCCAGGGCCGCGAAAACACCAAAGACTTCCTCGCCAAGAATCCCGATATCTGCTCCGAGATCGTCCTGAAGATCAAGAAGGCGATGGGCCTCATCAAGAACGAGGAGCCCGCGCCAGCCGCCAAGGCCGCGTCTCCCGAAAAGGAAAAGGCCGCCGGCAAAGGGAAGTAGGACCACCGCGCCCGGGAGTCGGCCTGGCTCCCGGGCGTTTTCCTGCCGGGTCGATCCCGCCCCTGGCACGAGGAAAGCCCCTCCACGCATGTATCTTCCCCTCCCCTGCCCATGAGACCGGACGGCCAGGAGATCGTCGTCCTCGGCGGCGGCCCCGCCGGCGGCACGGCCGCCCTCTTCGCCGCCCGGATCGGGCGGCAGGTCACCGTCCTGGCCGGACCGCCCGGCGGCAGTCTGATCACCGGCGCGGCGGAGATCGACAACTGCCCCGGCCTGCCCCGCCTGTCGGGCCCCGATTTCACCGCCAATCTCCTGCGTCAGGTGGCGGGGGCGGGCGCGCGGGTCCTGCCCGCCACGGCCCGGTCGGTTGAGGTCGAGAACCGGTACAAGATCGTCGAGGACGACAGCGGCCGGCACTGGCCGGCGCGGGCCCTGATCGTGGCGGTGGGCACTTCGCCGCTGAAGCCCGCCATTCCCGGTCTTGACCAGTTCTGGGGCAAAGGCGTCTCCTTCTGCGCGTGGTGCGACGGGGGGTTCTTCCGGGGCCGGCGGGTGGCCGTCTACGGCGGCGGCAACACCGCCTTCACCTCGGCGACGATTCTGTCGCGGCTGGCGGCAGAAGTGCATCTTCTGCTTCCCAAGCGGTTCGGCACCGCCTTCCACTCCCTGCAGAGGGAGGCGGCCGCGGCAGGAAACGTCCAGATCCGGCATGACGTGCAGGTGACAGGGGTCGAGGGCGACGAGGCCCTGCGTTCGCTGTCACTGCTCGTCGCCCAGGAACCGGCCACCCTGGCGGTTGACGGATTGTTCATCACCCTTGGTCAACAGCCCAACACCAGCTTCCTGC
>CAZKPI010000039.1:10938-16383 GCA_964554555.1 uncultured bacterium | reverse complement strand
CCCGCTCCACAAAGGCCTGGGCGGCCTGGATCCGTGCTTCCAGCAGTTCCCGGCGGGCCCCGCGCTGTTCCTGCTTCTGGCCGAGGATGGCCCGGCGGAAGGCCGGTCGCTTCATCTCGTAGCGGCGATGGGGCCGGGGCGGGGCCTGCCGGGCTTCCGGCGTGCCGTTTCCTGCATCGGTCATCAGGTGGCCGCCGGCATACAAGGCTTCGAACCAACCCTCCAGCTGAGGCGACCCGGTCCCGGCGGGCAGGGCGACGACCTCCCGGAGCCTGGCCCGCAGGTCCTCCACCCGCAGGGACCGGTTGCGCAGGGTTTCCGCATACGCCCGCAGGCGATGCACCGCCTCGCCGGCGGCCCGGGTCACCCGTCGGCACAGCCGGCTGAGCGGGCCCTCCGGCTGGAAGAAGGCCGCCAAATCCCCCAGGGTCCGCGCGACCGCTCCGCTTTGGCTCGGCAGGGCCGACCCGTCGCCGGCGGGAAGGCGCCAGGCCGGTTCCCCGCCCTGGAGAAGCGCCGGGAAGCCGGGATGCGAACCGATCCGGGGCAGGAGCTCGGCAATGCCCCGGCCGAGGGTGTTCAGCCGCTCGAGGTAGGAATCGACGAACACCTGGAGATGCTGGAGAATCACGGTCAGGGTCTCGAACTGCACGCCCCCGGGGGCCGCGACAAACCCTTCGATGCGGTCGATGAGACCGATGAGATCCTCGGCCGCCCGATCGGCCAGCCGGCTGGCCTCCAGGAGATGATACCGGGACCGGGCCGGGCCGTCTTCGCCGCCGGCGGGCGCGTCCAACCGCTCCAGGCATTGGGCGAGATGGCGGCGGATGTCGGCAAGAAGGTGGGTTCCTTCCTGGCCGGGAGCGGTCGACCGGGGGGCGGCGCGCGCGGCGAGGAATTGCAGGATCCGGGCGGTTTCGGGGTCCAGGCGGATCAGATAGCGGTCGAGCCGCCGGTCGGCGAGGTTGCGCAGTCGTCTGGTTTCCAGGCGGCGGCTCACGTTTCCCCAGTCGGCGAGGGCGTCGAGATCCCGGCGAAATTCGTCGCTCTGGTATTCGGGTCCGGCCTGGACCAGGCGGGCGGTCAGCACCCGCCCTTCCAATTCGTCGAAAGGCACTTCGATCTGGCGCGACCGGCGCAGGTCGTTGAGCGTCTCCAGGATGAGGAGATAGAAGCGGTTCCGTTCTGCCACCAGGAACCGGAACCGGTCCAGGTAGGGGGTGTCGAGGTGGTCAGCCAGCCGCCCGTCCTCTTCCGGAGGCATCGGTTGCTCAGCACCGGCCATGGTCATCTGTTCATCGCTTTGTACCCGCACGCCAACTGCACCCTGCCTGAATGTTCCGTGTTCATGGGGTCTGGCAACCCCGCCCGCATTCTTTCATGAATTCCGAAGATGATCAACATCCGACAGGAAGAAAAGAGCCGCCGCCTTGGCGGTCAGCGGCGCGGGAACAGGTCGGCCGTCCGCGGGCGGATCAGGCCCGCTCGTTCGCCCGGTTCGGCTTCGGCCCGAAGAGACCGCCCCGACCTGATATACTGTGAGCGCCGGCCGGCACGCCGGGCTCCGGCGAATTCATCGATGGCCAGGAGGAAGGCCCATGAGCCATGCCCCGCGGACTCCCCCCAAGGTCGCCCGACCGATGTTTTCCCCGGGGAAGGGATTGTTCGAGGCAATCCGGTCCGGCGACACCGAGCGGGTCAGGACCCTCCTCGCGGAAGGGGCCGACCCAAACGGGCGGACCCGGGACCGGTTCGCGGTGGATTTCTCCCTTTGGCACGACCTTCTGCTCCAGGCCTGGGACCACGACCTGGGAGTCGGCCATTACGAGTATTCCCACTGGGAAGGCTTTACCCCGCTCATGGCGGCCGCTTCCCACCGCCGGGACCCTATTGTCAGCCTGCTCCTTGACGCCGGCGCCGACCTGGCGGCCACGGATTCCATCGGGCTGAGTGCCTTGATGTACGCCCTCGTCGCCAGGCGCGAGGCCGTCGCCCTCCTGTTCCTCGACCGGGGCGCCCCGGTCGCGGCGGCCACGCACCTTTCGAAAACCGAAGAACCATCCTCGCGGGGGAACCAATACACCGTGACCGGACTGACCCCCCTGCACGTCGCCAGCCTCACGGGTTCCGCGGCAGTGATCCGCCGGCTCCTGGACCGGGGGGCGGATCCCTCGGCCACGGATTCCCTCGGCCGGACCCCCCTGCAGATGGTTTTGCGGAACCCGTCGGCTGAGGCGCGCGACGTCCTCGTCGGACGGACCTCCGGCGCCGCCCTGCCTCCCCTCGCACCAGGCGAAGCCCTCCGTCTCCTCGACCAGTATCTGGCCCAGGGGGCCCCCCCCCAGGAGCGGATCCACAGCCTGATCCCGCGGGTCCTCGCCGACGACTACTACGAGGCCTATCGCCGGGAGACGAATGCCGGGGGGAACCGGATGGAATGCTTCGAATACGCCTGCGCCCGGCGGCTCGGGCGGGCCTTCCGTTTCCTGGTCGAGACCGGCCAGGTTCCCCTTCCCGCCGCCCACGGCCATGAGACGCCGTTCCGGACGGCCTGCCGGGCCCTGGCCTGGGACATCGCGGACTTCCTGCTGGAGCGGGGTTACCGGCCCGGCCCGGCCGACCTGATGGAGGCCCTTCCCCATCCGCCCCTCGTCGAAGCCCTCCTGGAGCGGGGCGTCCCGGTCACCCCCTTCGAGCTGTTCGGCAAGCGACAGGACCTCATCCGGAGCCTGTTGGAGGTGAGGGGCCCCGATCACGAAACCGTCACCGCCAACCAGGTGGCGGTGATCGATCTCCTGGCCGACCACGGGGCGCGGCTCGACCTTCCGGACCCGCAGGGGAACACCCCGCTGATCATCGCCGTCAAGCAGAGCGGAAGCGCGGTCGTGGAGGCCCTCGTCCGCCGGGGGGCCCCGCTCGACGCGGCCAATGCCCGCGGCCAGACCGCGCTGATGGTCGCCGCCTTCTACGGCAACGACCGCGCGGCGAAGGTGCTCATCGAGGCCGGCGCCGCCCTGAACCAGCGCAACCAGGTCGGCCAGACCGCCCTCTGGATGGCGGTCAACTACTCACGTCAGGAACTGGTCCGGCTCCTTCTGCAGGCCGGCGCCGACCCGACGATCCCGGACGCGGCCGGCCTCACCCCGCTCGCCCTGGCCCGGCAGAGGAAACTGGCCCAGATCCTTCCCCTGCTGACCTGAAGAGCCCCCGCCGGCCCGGGTTCCGCTGACGGCCCCCCGGCGGCGCTTCATCCCCGGGCCGGCCCCCCGCGGGCCATCACCGGCATCCCGTGCGGAACCATGGACTGGGCCACGGACAACCGCCTGGCGCACCGATGGTGGAAGGTGATCAGCCTGTTCCCGCCCGTCCCCGTCACATCGAGGCAGGCCGGACATGCATGGGAGTGGCTCATGGCATCGATCGCGGCGCACGCCGTTGGTCGCGCGGCCTGCAAGAAAAACTGATCGTGTCTACAGCGGCCGGCGGCCAATCTGATACAATGCCCCCAGGCCCAGGGCAATTCTCCTGGAAACTCGGTGACGATTTTTGGAATTGGAAATGGGAGGGCGTGATGCCGTCTTGGCGAAACGACGAACCAACCGACGCCGACCGACGCCGACTGTTTGTGCAGACCGAGATCGAAGCGGAGGCTGGCGACCCGCAAGCGGAGGTTTCTCTCGGCTGCATGTATTCCTTTGGTTTAGGCACCCGGCAGGATTTTGGGAAAGCCCTGTTCTGGTGGAAACGCGCCGCCGACAAGGGGGATGCTTGTGGACAAAGAAATCTTGGCCAATTGTATGAGGAGGGGAATGGCGTTCCGGTTGATAAAATTGAAGCCTTGAAGTGGTACCTCCTGGCGGCTCTCGGCAACAACCCCGTTGGAGTCGAGGACCGGAATCGCCTGTGGCAGGCGCTTTCCCCAGCTGAAACAGCTGAGGCGCAGAATCGAGCTTCGAGATGGCAGAAAAACGTTCCGGAACTGCTCGCTTGGTTGGAAAAGGCCGCCCATAAGGGAGTTGTTTCTTGCCAAATCAGGCTTGGAGGAATGTATGAATCGGGAGAAGGCGTGAAACAGGATTATGTCACGGCTCTCCAGTGGTACCTGGTTGGTTCAGCCGGGACGTTCGACGTCCACCTGGAGGCACAGAAGAGAAGGGATTCTCTGTTGAAGAAGATGACGCCTTCTCAAATCGATCGGGCCAAGAGGCTTGCTGTCGAGAAGGCCGCAACGATCAACGGACCCAAATGACGGGATGCGGTCTTCGACCTCCATGGCCGGTTGACTTTTGCCCATTTTGAACATGGTTGACACGACTGAGTGTGCTTGAGCAGGCATTTTCCAGACTTGCCGGGGCCAGGGTCACCGACAACGCGGATGAAACCGCCCTCCTGGGCCTGCGGTACTGTTCGGCACGTCAAGTACGCTCTTGTCGGATGAACCATTATTCTTCTCCACGCCGAGCGCATCGTCTTCGGCTGATGCGCCCCGGCTCCTCTGATATCTTACCGCCATCGAGCGTCCGGCAACGGCAATCCTAGCGGGTTCACCTAGGCATTGTCTTTGCAGGTGTTTGTCTCGGGACGATCAGGTCAACATTACGCTTGTCGCCGCCAGGATTGGGGAAAAACGGGTTCAAAATCTGTAGACAGGCTTGTCGAAGTCCCTCCAGATAGTTCCCGAGGCGGTTCACCATGGGAGAATCGCGAATGATGACACCCACCTCGATATTACGCTCCTGGGCGGCCTCGGTGAAGTTGGCGGAAGTGACGAAGGCCGCCGTCCCATCGACAATCAGGCACTTGGCATGCAGAACGGCCCGGGCCTTCTTGTCGAGGCGAAGGGACCGCGGATCGTACCAGACCTCCGGCCTGGGCATCCAGGGCCAATGCTCGGTCACGAACTCGATCGCGAACTTCTGAACGAGCTGGGAATCCAAAGAAGTGTCGCCGGCCGGCCGGTGGACATTCAGAAAGAACCGGACGCGAAACTCAGGATCGGCCGCCAGTTTCTCGCCCAGCCGCCGGAACAGCTCCTGACCTTGGTGGACGGCATACCCCACCAGCAGGATGTCCTTGCGGCACTCCTCGATCAGGGTGTGCAGGACCGCCTTGGTGTCGCGGGTGACCACCCCGGGGACGTCCGGGCCGGACAACACGAGATCGAAGAAAGGAGTCGCGTTTGTTGCACGGGCTCGCGACACGCTGATGTGCCGTACGACCTCCCCGGCCTGCGGAAGGGTCCAACCGCTCCCCACGGCCGCCTGCAAGGCTTCCATGACGGCCGCGACCCGATCGGACCCCACGATTTGTTTGACCACGTGGCTGGACAGAGTCTTCGCCAGGGGACCATCCCGAAGGGCCGCGGACAGTTCGTCCAGTTGCCGGCCATCCAGGGCGTGGAAAACCTCGAACGGGCTCATGGATGCGAAAAGAACGCCGCGCCGA
>CAZKPI010000039.1:0-10917 GCA_964554555.1 uncultured bacterium | reverse complement strand
GTCGGTACCACCAGGGCGCGATCGAGGAAGTCGTTCCGCTGTTCGCAGGAGGTTTCCGAAATCAGCAGACACCCATGGCATGCGCTACCGTGCAAGGGTTGGGAGTCATGTTCCCGAGGAGCATGAAACGCGCAGACCGGATCGTTGGAACACAACCGGCCCAGCTCCAGGGCCCGCGCCAGGTGGTTCCTGATCCTGCGCCCCTCATCAACCAGCCCTCCAAGGGTCCCCTCCGCATCCGATGACCCCGTGTAGATGAGTATCCCGTAGCGGCCCGGGGCGGCATAGACGCGCTCACGGATCGAAGAGGCCGGGTAACCGCATTCGAGCGACAACGAGATCAACAGCAAATGGGACAAGGAATGCAGCATGTAGTAAGGCAAGCCGGGATACTGCCGTTTGCTGGTTTTGTGTTCCCCCTGCCACACCTTGAACCCGGCCTGCAAAGCCCGGTCCCGCTCGATGACCGCGGTTTGTTTCAACCACGCGTCGATGGCCTCGGGCCGGAACTGGATGAACACCCCTTCCCCCCGGTTTTCCAGGGCGGGGAACCACTCGAGCGTGTTGGAGATCGGCGCCCGCTCCACCTTCATGTCGAGATCGCCTTGGATGTCCGGGGTCTCGGATTCGAAGCGGGTGAAGCCAATCTGGGCCACCACTTCCCGGAGGCGATGAACCAGCACCACTCTTGCCACCGATGACAACCACGGCTCCGTCCACTCTTTCGGTGGCAGGACGCGAGCGTAGAAATCCCCATCCGGAACGTCGGTGCCCAACTCCTCTTTCGCTTCCGCCAGGGCCTCGAACTCGACTTCCTTCACCGGACGGTCTTCCCCGCTGTCGCCGCTCCGGATCCGCGCCACGGCGGCCTTGACCTTCTCGAAGGGAACGCCGGCCAGCCGCTGGGCAACCATGGGCACCTGGAGCATGACCTTCAGCATGTCATCCGTCTGCGCGGCGACGAAGACGGTCGCCCACAATTCCTGAACAACCCGATCGACGGCATCCTGGCCGTCCGGGATCGAGATGACCGACAGCAACTGCGGGAAATACGCATTGCTGGCGCTCCGGATCAGCAACCGGTTGGGGTTCCCGCATTTCTCACGGGTGCCCGGCCCGAGCCAGGGCCGGCTTCCGTTGCAGGAGCCGAGGGCTTTCAGCTCCCGCCGTGCGGCCTGGCTCATGACGCGGGCCGCCCGGCAGGCGCAGGTGATCCAGATGGCATCGAGGTCGCCCGTCGTTCCGCGTTCCTCCACGAAGAGCTCCCGGCGACAGGTGCTTCCATGGCCATGCACGAACGCATGCCAATCGATATCCCCGATATGGCCCTTCTCGCAGGCCCGTACGAAGCGCACGGGCACGACGCTGTGCTTTTTCCCGTCTTCGTCCCGAAACCGTTTTCCTTCGATGTCGTTGATATGGACGAGCCGCCGCGCCTTGTGTCCAAGGGGCGACGTGACCACGGACTGGACGATGAACCATTGGGGAAACGTGAATACAGGGATTCCCGGCGAGTGTTCGTCCTCTTCGATCTTGGTTGGCGGGCGCCGAAGCATCACGCCCGGCTTGTCGATGAGGCGCCCGATCTTCCGCTGAAGCCGGGGCTCGGTCACGATCTCGATCTGGCGAAACCGCCACTGGTCGGCACTTCCGACCAGCACCGCGTCATCGGGGAAATCGACCATCGCCCCGGGGCCATAGGTCGTAATCAACTGGCTGGCGCGCAGATCGCTCTTGCTCATGGCGTATCCCCCCACTCTTTCAGCCGGGCGATCCAGGCTTCGACATTGGGCTCCACATCGCGCATCGAGCGGTTGGCCCTGAACCGCCGGCGCTTCCCGTCGAGATTGGGAATCTCGGGATCGAGAAAACCGTACAGCAGGTGCTGGGGCGGCCTGGACGCCTCGCGCTGATACTGGATGCTCGAACCCACCTGGGTGGCCTCCTTGGCGATCAACAGCCAGTCATCGAGCAGGGAGGCGCAGGTGTTGAGGATGAGATCGTGGAGTTTCTGCTTCTCGCCGGGGTCGAGATCGGGGCGATGCCGACTGGCGCGCTCCGCCAGGACTTTGCAGAACGGATCCAAGGTCTGGCGGGTGGTGGTGATCTGCTGGGCGCCGGTGGGCGGGGTCAGGCCGCGCAGACCCTGGCGAACCAGCCCGACCAGCACGGCGGCCAAGGCGCGATCGAGCGCCCGGGGGGCATACGGGGTGACGCTGGTCGCCTCGACGTGGCGGTAGAACGATGCATGATAGGCCGTGAAACGCTCATAGTGAGAGCGGTCACGCGGCTTGTGGATGTTCAGGAGGGTCACGACCAATCCGGGGCGCTCGTGATCCCGGCCGACACGGCTGGTCGCCTGGATGTATTCCGAGCTTCCCTTGGGCTGACCCAGGACGACCATCAACCCCAGGCGGGTGATGTCGAGACCCACGGAAATCATGTTGGTGGCGAGCGCCACATCGACCCGTTGCGGCTCCTCGAAGGGAAGCGACAACCGCCGCTTGGCCGCCGAGACCTGAGCGGTGGATACGCGGGAAGTCAGCTCGAGAACCTCGTATTCGATGGCCCGGTCGAGGAACAGGGCGGTCTTGGGTTCGAGCCGTTCCCGACTGCCGTAGGCCGTCAGGCGGTTGCTGACTTCATCTTCGATGATCCGGCGACTGCCGCCGAGTTCGCGAAGGGAATTGAAGTAGCCGAGGAGGGTCATATACGGATCGGCAGGGTTGGGAAGCCGATGTTTCCCCCCGGCGGCCACCCAGGCTTTCTGACCGGCCGCCAGGAGGGCCAACGCCGCCCGCAACAGCACGACCTTCAGGCTCCGGCCCTGGGCGGCGATTCCGACGTAGAGACGGGCCGCGCTTTCTTCGGGGCGGTGGGTGCGGGCGAAGAACGAATCCCGACGGTCCGGGCCGGGAGGGGGGAAGATGCTGACGCGCCGGTCGAACAAGGCCCTCACCTGGCTGTCGGCCCGTCGCACGGTGGCCGTGCTGGCGATCACCTTGGGGCGCACCGTCCGACCGTCGATCTCGCGAGACGAAAGATGGTCGATTGCCCCCTCATACAGACCGGCAACGGTTCCCAGCGGGCCGGAGATCAAATGCAGTTCATCCTGGATGATGAGATCCGGCGGCGGCAGGCGGCCCCCGGGAATGGTCTTGCCGATGCCCGGGTCGCACGGGCCATAGAACCCATGCTGGTCGTACCGATCGACGGCGCCGAACAAGGTTCCGACCTGGCCGGTCCAGGGAAGGGAGGCGAATTTATCGACGGTGGCGATCATGAAACAGGGCAACCGGCGGTAGATCGGCTCATCGACGGCGACGATCGGCAGGGGCCGGTCGCCCGAAAACAGGCAGGTGTGATCCACGCAGTGAACGCGAAGATCACGGGGGTTTTTCGCGTTGGGAACCATCCGGAAACTATCCGCCTGAAACTTCGTGCCGCACCACGGACACTCTTCGAGGGGAATCGGCGCCGGATTGTGGTCGGGATCGCGCTTGAAGGCCAACATCTTGGCATAGGCGGTGAATCTTCCGGCATTCCCTTGGCCGCCCAGGATGTTGGGGGTGGCCGCCTGCCCTACCCACAAGCCGATCTCGAAGGGCCAATCCCCCAATCGCTCGGGCTGTCGCTCCCGTTCCAGTTCGAGCGCGCAGATGAGGCCGGCGGCACGACCGAGTTGGTCCAGGGTCAGCAGGCGGAGGGTATACCGCATCAGCACGGTCAGACCGGCCGACGCGATGGATGTCTTTCCCGCCGCATCACGGATGGTCAGGCGACGGAGCACGATGGCGAAGGCCGACAAGCCCAGATAGGCCTCGGTCTTTCCGCCGCCCGTGGGAAAGAACAGCAGATCGACCGTTTCCCGATCGTAAGACAGCGGCTCGACGATCCCGCGCAACGTCATCAGCAGGTAGGCGAGCTGGAAAGGACGCCAGCGGGGCGGATCGACCTCTTCCGGAGGTTTCTGCTGAAGGCGGCCGAACCGTTGCCGGGCCGCCCTGGCCACGACCCGGTTGGCGATGCAAAAGGCCTCGCGGACCTCGTCCCGCTCGAGAAGGGCGATTCCCGCTGAGATCCGGTCGGCCACGGTTTCGGCCTCGGCCAGCATTTCCTGCGCCGTTCGCGCACGGTCGGCGGTGAGCTGGGCGACGTTGTGCGACTGGGCTTTGATCCATGCCCGGTACTGGTCGGGAAGCCCCAGCAACGCCTGTTTTGCGGCAGAGAAGGATGGCAGGTCGCCGAGCGTTTCCATGCCCAGCTCGACCCCCTGGATCGGCTGAGGGGCGACTCGTTCGACCTCGGCGGTAGGAATCCAGGTGGAACGAATGCTTCGACACACCCCATCTTCATCGCAGGTCGAAGCGGCGGAAACGCCGTGGCCGACAGCATATTCCCCGACATCGCGGTATTGCAGGTCAGCGACCCGCTGGTCCCACTCATCCTGGATCGTCCAGGAGCGGGGATCCGGGCGGGCGAGGAATCCCGCTTGGCAGGTGACCTCCAAGGTCGCCTGGAACAGAAAGGCGCGGTAACCGGGTTCCTGGGGGTCACGACCGTTGACCAGAAAGATGGAGACGGCTTTGGCGCCCGGCGGCAGACCGGGGGCCGCGGCTTGGCGGATGGTGACCACGAGTTGTACACCGGGGTTACCCGCCAGGGGCACGGCCCGAGGTTTCTCGGTGAGGCGCAGAGGAACGGTGACCGTCGCTGACCGGGGAAGGCGACGGTAGCCGTTGGTTTCAGGGGTGCCGGGGCGGCGAAGGGGTGCTTCCTTGGCCGGGGTTTCCGGCGTGAGTTTTTCTTGATCGGGAGTCTGGTAGCTCGTCGTGGTCGGCGTAGCGGCCGGTGGGGCCGCGGCTGTGTGAACCGCACCACTGCTCTCGGCGCTATCGGGGTCGATCAGGCCGGGCTCGGGGGTGCCGTCGGCGGATTCCCAGACGTAATCGCCCCAGGAAACCGTGGCCCGCAGTTCGGCGGCATCGGCGGGAACGATGACGCTCAGCCCCATCGATGACGGCAGGAAGCTCTTCTTGCTGGCGGCCTTCTGCTCGGGGGCTTCGGCATCGTCGGTTCCTTGCGCGTCGCCGGCAGAATCGATCTCCTCGGGCGAGGTTTCGTCGAACCGCTGGGACAACGGCGCGTTCGTCGGCACCAGGTAGCCGGTGAGATACCACCGATTCGGCGCTTCGGGCAGGAGTTCCCGGGCGCACGGGTGATCGTTGTCGGGGCCGACGAGGTCCAGACGAAGCGTCTCCACCAGCGCCTGCCGGATCTGCACGCTGGTTGCCCCGCTTCCCGCCTGGGGCTGTTCGGCCGATTTCGTCTTTGGTACCGGTTGAACGTTGTTGCGCTTGGCCATCAGTCAGTCTTCTTTCTTGCGCCGGGCCTGCGGGCCCGGCTTCTCCGACCCAGCACCAGCCGGCCCAGGTCGGTCAGCCGGTAGCGTTGGGTCGGACTGCGGGGGGAGTCGGGCTGCGTGCGTTCGATGAGGCGCAGGGCCAGGGCGGGGTCGAGGTAGTTGTGCCGGAAGGTCGGCCGATGAGACAGATCGAGGGCCGCCATCAGGCCGGCCACGGTGCTTCCCATAGCGGCACGGCGGTGGGAGGCCGCGCCGGTCGCTTCATCTTTCTGGAGACGAATGAGGAGATTCCATACTTGGTCGGTTACTTGATCGATTACTTGGTCGGTGCCGACCGCCTCCATGAGGGCGGTGCGCATGGCCTCGAGCATGAACTCGATGAACCCGGTGGCATCGCCGGCCTGATCCGCCCGTGCCAGGACCTGATAGTACTCGGCCTGGCGGTCGTGCACGATGGTCTCGACCGGAAGATACGCAAAAATGGGCTTCCATCGGCTGGCGATCAGGGTCTGCCACAGTCGTCCGACGCGACCGTTGCCGTCGGCGAACGGGTGGATGAACTCGAACTCATAATGGAAGGCACAACCGGCCACGAGCGGGTGTTCGTCGGTCGTGGCGAGCCATTGCAGGAGGTTGGCCACGAGCGACCGGACCCGGGAGGCGGGCGGGGCGACATGCACGACCCGGGTGCCCCGGAAAATGCCGACCCCACCCGTGCGAAAGGCCCCAGGGCGATCGACCAGCCCCACCATCAAACGTCGATGGGCTTCGAGGAGATCCTTCTGGGAAGCGGGATTCCACCGGTCGAGGCTTTCGTACGCCGCGAAGGCGTTTCGCACTTCCTGGATCTCGCGAGGTGTTCCCAGAACGCGCTTCCCCTCGATCACCGCCGTCACCTGTTCGAGCGTCAGCGTGTTCTGCTCGATGGCCAAAGAGGCGTGGATGGACCGGATCCGGTTGCCGCGCCGCAGTTTCGGCGGAAGCTGGGCTTCGGCAGTCATCGGGTAACGCCCGATCCATTCGCCGATCTCCGCAACGAGCCGAAGCATGGCCGTGGTCAAGGTATACGGCGGCCGATATGCGGAAGGTTTCGGGGCCATGTGACGACCGCCCCCCGCCCTCACCGCGTTCTTCCTGGGCATCACCTCGCACCTGCTCTTTGCCGGGGACTTCCGGCCATCATCATGTTGACCATGGGTCATTCATCCTGCGGGGCAGGCGAATTCGGGGGCAGAAGCTCGGGAATCTTGCTGGGGGGGACGATGACCACCTTGCCGTCTCGCCAGACGGCGACGGGGTTTCCGGCGCGCTGGTGGTCGAGAAGGGCTTCCCGGACGGCCTCCTTGGCCTGCTTTTCCAGGTGCCGGATTCGGGTTGATGGTTTTCTCGTCGGTTTATGCATCGCCATCGGATTGCCTTCCTCTCAAAATGTGGTTCCAGGTCTCCGGAAGAAGAACGATCTCTGCTTCCGGTCGCTCCTGACTGGCGACAAGGTTGATGTCACCGTCGGAATTGTCGAAAAATGCCCAGGCATCGACCTGGGCTCGATACCACTTCAGGAAGTTGGTCAGACCGACCCGATACCGCCGGCGAATGACTTCGGCCGGAACGGAATGCCCACCGCGCCGAACCCGCTCCATGACGCGGTCGATGGCCAGATCGACCGACCGTAGCCACAGGAAGATCATGGTTACCGAATATCCGGTGGCTTGCAGTCGCTCGATCCGTTTCAGCAGGGCGCGGTTGGCCAGATTGGTCTCGATCGCAAAGCTCTGGCGATGTTGCTCGAAGTGCGAAACCTTTTCGAGAAGGATCCGACCGGCTCGCAGATCCTGGGCGACGCCTTCGAACCCGGGCAGGGTCTTGGCGATCTCATCGGCATTGACGAAGGGCACGCCGGCGGGAAGCAAACGTGACGCGCAGGTTGTCTTTCCGGCGCCGTTCGGGCCGGCCAGGATCACCAGGTGGGGCGTGGGTAGTGCAAGACTGCTCACGGTTCAGAGTCCTCGTTCGGAGGGAACAACCCAGGCAGGGTGGCGTGAGAAGCTGAAGACTTCTTCTTTCTGCCGCGTTTGGGGGCTGGCTTGGCCGGGGCGGGGTCGAGGTCGGCGGGCGGGGCGTCGTCATCTGACGATGGGGGCGGGCGGCGCGGGCCGGTGGCCAGGCCCTGGCGGCGCTCTTCGGAAGCGCGGTCGGCGTTGAGTTTCAGGAGGCGGGCGAGGACTTCGTCGCGGACCTCGTCGGGCCAGCGGTAGCGCCAGGGTTTCTTGCGGCGGCGGGCGGCGCCCTCGTCATCGTCGTCTTCGTCTTCTTCGTAGTCGAGCAGGAACTCGCAGGCGGTGGGAATGTCGCCCCAGCCGTAGGCGTCGAGGACGGCGCGGTCCATCTCGGCGTGCAGGGCGCGGAGCCGCTCGATGTCGGCGACGACCTCGGCGGGGGCGCGGCCGGCGATGCCGGTGCCGTCGTGGCCGGGGTCGTGGAAGCGGTTGTAGGTCTTGGTCAGTCCCTCATCGTTCTTCACCATCAGGGAAGCGCGGAACTCGTAGTAGGCGCGCCCGGCCGCTTCGAGCCGGTCGAGCGAGGCGCGGACGGGTTCGGGCAGGGTGGCGGCCACGACCCGGGCCGCCTCGTCGCCCCGCACGGTTTCGAGCACCCCGGGCGGGAAGGGGAAAGTCTCGAAGCAGTCGGAAGGGCTATAAGCGAATCGCTCTTCCAAAGAATAGCTGTAGAATCTTCCCCAGGCTTCATGAACTTGGGACTGGAGAACCCCAGCAAACATTGTTGAGAAGGCAGGGAAAACGACCAACCTGTGGGAGTAAACAAGCCCATTTGGCACAAACGCGAAAACCACCCACTGGGTTACCTGTGAAATCACCAGCACCCGATCGAGGCCGCGGAGGGCGGCATGAAGCTCAAATCTTGGGCGAATGAACTGCCACCACTTTTCCTTTGCACCCAAGTCCTTCTGTGCCAACCGCTCGGGTTTCACCTTTTCTTCAACGATTTCAAGCAAATCAGGCCAGTCGGCGGCGACGGGGCCGGGGTAGTCGAGCGGCACGATGCCGGTGCGTAGCCACCGTTCGCGCCGGCCGGGGTCGGCCCCGGCCCAGGTTTCGCCGCCAAGCGCCTCGCGCCTCAAGGGGAAGTCGGCGAAGTTGATCACGTAGCGGTGATGGGCGTGGGTCGGGCTGTCGTTGACCTCCTCGCCGCCGATGTATGGAAAGATCCGCTCGGCGTTGCGTGGGTCGGCGGCGATCAGCTCGTTCATGCGCGCGATGGGGTTGGCCACCCCCTTCTTGTCGGTGTCGTCGAAGGTGAACCCCATGCCGAGAACGATGCTTCCTTGAAAGCTCTTGTCGGCATTGGCGTGCAGGGTTTCGGGGTTTTCGTGCCCGCCCGCATGGAACAAAAACGCCGTGATCTGGTCGACGGGGCGCCCGTCGAGATCGAAAGGCGCCGCCACCGACGCCGGGCGGTCTTTGGCGGTTTTGGCCACCCAGACGACGCTGACCACGACGGCGGCGGCCCCCGGCCATTTGTAGCGTTTGCGCGCGGCGTAGATCGTGCCGCCGTGCGTGCAGATCCAGCGCAGGCCGGTCGAGCGGGTGTCGCCCTGACCGATCGTGTTCGTCGCGATCAGGCCGAAACACCCGTTCTCGCGCACCAGCGGGAACGCCCGCCGGAAGAAATGGGCGACCAGATCGGCGTTGCCGTGCGATTCTTCATGGAGCGTCTTCAGCCAGTCGAGATATCCTGCGGGGTTGCCGTTGATCAGCGTGTTCTTCCCCGCGAACGGCGGGTTGCCGATCATCGCGTCGAAACCGGGCCGGTCGCCGCGAAACACTTCGGGGAACTCGATCTCCCAATGGAACGGGCGAAGGCTCTCAGGGTATGTCAGCATACCGCCTTCAGCGCTTCCGAGCATTCCGACATACTCGTCACGCCTCTGGCGACGCTCCTTCTCGTTCGTTCCCGCGAAAAAGGCGGCGATGACAGCGTTTCCGACGATGCGCGCCAGCTCGAGGCCGCGCTCGACCTCGGCCAGCCGCTCGGCCTTCCGGTCGGGGGGCAGGTCGTCGCCCGCCCGCACGATCTCCTCGCGCAGACGCACGGCCGCCTCGATGGCCTCCTTGATCTGCCCCTGGCCGGGCAAGAGGTGGGCGGCTGATTCCCAATGCCCCTTCAGGATCTGGCCCAGGGTCAGGCCGACCAGCGCATCGCCGCACCGCAGGCTGTGATCGAGAAACGTGAACGGATGGTCTTTGGCGAGCGTGGCCAGCCACAGCGACAACTTGGCCAGATCGACCGCCATGGGGTTCCGATCGACCCCGTACAAACATCGTTGGGCCACCAGCCGGCGGGCGAACAGGAGTTCGTCTTCGTCGGGCGGAATCTGCGGTTTGTAGCCGTGATCGGCCCAGGCTTTCACCAGGGCGTCGCCCAGTTGGCGGCAGGCCTCGACCAGAAACGCCCCCGACCCCATCGCCGGGTCGCAGACGTTCAATTCGAGGATCTGCTCGGGGGTCGGGCGATCGCCCAGCCCGCGCAGGACCGGTTCGAGCGTCTTTCTGACGATCGGCTCGGTCAGCGACCGCGGGGTATAGTGCGACCCGCTCTTGCGGCGTTCATCGGACGGCACGAGCACCATCGCCCCTTTCGGCACCGGCTGGGGCGTGGCTTCGCGGGCGATCTTGCGTTCGAGCACCACCAGAAGGTCATCGATACTCGTCGCGCTTTCCAGGGTGGCGGGAGGCCGGACCTCCGCGACGCCCGGCAGGGCCGCGCTCTTCTTCTTTCCCCGTGCCCGCTGGCCGGTGGCGCCGGTGGCCGAGGCCGCAGAGATCTTCAGATCGGTGCGGTCGGTGATCCATTTGGCGCGGTCTTTGCCGGGAATGGCCAGCAGTTCGTCGAGGTCGATGGGGGTCGGGGCGCCCATCTTCTTGTCGGGCTTCAAGGCGATGGTCGTGCCTGCGGCTTTCTTCAAGTGGAACCCCATCATCGTCTCGTAGACACTGCCGATCTGCTCGACATCGAGCGTCCGGTAGCTGAGCCGTTCGCCATCGAGGATCAGCAGGCGAGACAACACCCGGAAGAGAACCCCATCGGAAACCAGGGGCACGTTGCCCTCGGGATCGGTTTGCCCTTCGAGGAAGGGGAACCGGTCGGGGTCGAACAGGTGCCCGGCCCGCGCCGGCATCGCCAGCCAGGGGTGCCGGCACCCGTGGAACACCGACCGGAACAGGGCGATCAGTTGCGCCCAGGCGCCGTAGCGGTGGTCCATGGTGTCGGGATACTGCTCGGCGTCGGTGCGCAAGCGCTCGAACAACCCATGCAACGAGTAGTTTCGCACGTAGAGGTCGCTTCCCGGCATCATGCCGCGATCTTCGGCATAGAGCAGGAACACCAGGCGCATGAGCACGGTCAGCAGGCCGCCGTAGATCGCATCGGGATCCTCGGCAAGCGGAAGTTTCAGAAGTTCGCCGTGCCGCCGGTCGTCCGCCGCCTGGAACCCGCGCAACAGCTCGTACAGCGCCTCGAGGACCTGCCCGGCC
>CAZKPI010000038.1:8276-16396 GCA_964554555.1 uncultured bacterium | reverse complement strand
GAACGCCCCGAGGCTTGCTGGACCAGGCATTCCAGATCAAACAGGGTCTTGATGTTCAGGCGGTCGAGCAGGTCGGGCGATTCCCCGGGGGGCGGCGGGGGGGCGGCCTGAGCGGGCGCGGGGCCCGGGTCGAGGGCGGGAAGATTGAGGACCAGCGCGGCTTTCTGCTCCCTGGCCTCCTCCTCCACGGCTTCGAAGACATCGTTGGCCACCTTCTGCAGGTCTGACTCGGGAAGGTTCCCCAGCAAGCTGTCGGGGAAACCGCCCACTACCTGCTGGGCCAGTTCCGCCAGCATCCGCCGATGGTCCTGGGCCATCTCGGCATACTTTTGATACTCCGCATAACTGGGGGTGGACGGGGCATCGCGGTTTTCTGCGGCCATCTTGTTGTTGGCCGCCATCTCGGCGTTGACCTTCCCCAGCTGGCCGGCCATGGTCTTTTCCAGGTCGGCCACCCTGGCCCGCTCCTCGGCCAGATCCTTCCAGGCTTTCATGCCGCCGGTGGGCGGTTTGTAGGGCACATGGGAGACGAACTTCCGGGAACGGTGATCGAAGTTCCGCATGGCGGGATGGAAGGTGAACAGCACCGGCAAGTCCACCGTGACCACCGACAACTCCCCGGACCCTGCCGCGGGGACGGCCGTGGAGCTGGCAGGGGGGAGATCAGTGGCGGCCGCGCCAGGGGAAACCGCGACGACAACCATCAGGGAGATCATCGCGAGGTTGATCAGGCCTGGACGAAAGGATTTCACGGGGGGGGAACCTCCTTGGGGAGTCGGACCCGAGGGGCCGGGCGGGATCGTTTCCGGAACGGCATACCGGGTTCTTTCAGCCATTCTACCGGGCCTCCTGCCTGGACGCAAGTTGCGCGGCCAGGCCCCGGAGGAACACCGCAAACTCCTCCTTCATCAGGGTGACACCCACCAGCAGTTTCTCAGGGCCGATGTCCTGAGCCGGACCGGACTTTCCCAGGTTGGCCCCAAGGGCAATCAGATTGCCGGCCGAGAGGGTGGCCACTCCGGGAAACGCTTCCCGCACCTGTTGCAGAGCCGGAACCAATGCGGCGATGCGGGGACCGAGCTCCGGAATGCGCCTGGCCTGGGCAAGGGTCATGAGATGCTCGATACCCAGGGCGGTTTCCAACAGGGCTTTCTGCGGCGGGGGGAAACCCTCCGCATGCAGGAGGCCCAGGGTGGCATAGAACACCCGTTCCACCCCTTCGTGGGCAGACAGGAGGTCCTCCTGGTCCAGGGAAAACCGCAGGCCCCGGACGGCCGCCGCCAAGCCGGCCCGCTGGACCGGGGAAGCGGCCCCGCCGTTCCGCGGCCAGTTCCTTTCCACGACCAGCCATCCTTCCTCCAGTCTGGAAAAGGCGGTTCGGGCCGCCGGCAGGCTGTCCAGGGAATCGGCGAGCCGGTCGGCCTGGCCGGCCAGGTCCAGCAGGTTCCGGGCGGCCTCCATGACGGGGAGTTGGGACCGGAGAACCGTCAGCAGGTTTTTATCGCACCCCGGAAGCGAGACGCCTGGGGCGAGGGTGAGCACCAGGAGGATGCCCAGCATGCCCAAGCCAGATTTTCCCCGGACGCGTAAGGGGCAGATGATTGGCTGGCCCATGATTCCTCCTGTTCTCTCTTCAGGGTAGCAAGGAGAGTACCAGACCCGCCTTGGGGTTTCACCCCGTCATTTCCGCTGGCCGGTACCCCTCCGGGCTGACAACGCCTGAAACACCTCTCTGCGCGGCCTTTGGCGACCTTGGACCACGGCGGCGGGAAGAACCGATACCGACCAGGTCCGGGGCGCGTCGCCGGCCCGGTTGCCGGCTAACTGTCTGTTTTTTTTACCCAAAGACAGAAATTTTGACTGCCGGGTGGTTCTCGACGGTGGTTGCTGGATTTCACTCCTCCTCCGGTGTTAGAGAGTTTCTTGTCAGACAATTCCCAGGCCCCGTTGCAATTTCCCGGCCCCTCGCCTAGAATCAATTTCAGGCCCTGACGAGTGATGGATCCTGGACATTCCATGATCGATCCATCACTCGAATTTCAGGTGCCTGGCGATAGAAGTGTCGTCCGCAGGGCGACAGGGAGTCCGGAAGCATGGTGAAAGGGCAGGCAGTGGCTGGCAGGAACGCCAGCCTGGATTGCCTTTCTGCCATCTCCGGCAGGCCGGGCGGCCGGGGGATCACCCTTCCCGAAGTGGTGCTGGCCATGTTTGTCCTGGCTTCGGCTCTCATCCCCATTTTCGGGCTGTTGACCCAGGACGTCAAAGACACCGACACCCTGGTCAGCCAAGCATTCGCCATCGACCGGGCCCGCCTGGTCCTGAACACCCTGCTGGACGAGGTGCCCTTCTCCGATTTGCGGGCAGGCAATCCCGCCATTCTGGTCGGGCCCCGGGCGGCTTCTCTGGCCGCTCTCCTGTTCCCGAACGGTGCGAAGGCGGGAGGCGGGTTCGCCTGTGAGGGGATCGCCACCGATCCGCGCGGCATCCACTACCACATCTACCTGCGGTCCGAACCGATCGAGGACACCACCGTCAACTTCACCGAAGGGGAATTCTACTTTTCCTTCTACCGCAACCCGACGCCGGAAGACCAACCCGGCTGGGCGACGATGACCGCGGAAGCCACAGTGACCGAGGTTACCCACAATCAGCCTTCCATCTACCAGACCGGGGGGCCCACCAATCCCGGCAGAGTGCTTCCCCCCTACCGGTATCTGGTCGGGCCGGCCACCACCACCCTCTGGGGCCCGGAGCAGGAATTCCGTTCTGGGAAGCGGGTCCGGATCGACCAGCGGCAGGTGGTCCAGGCTGACGCCGACGGCCGGTTCTGCCTGATGCAAAGGCTTCTGCTCCAGATCCGCTGGAACCTTGCGATGAAGGAATACGCCCGGCCAACCACCAGCGCCGGCCGCCCCCAACGGATCCACGTCATCACCTATAAGGCGAATCTGCAGTGAGAACGGCACGATCGGCTTTCACCGACCAACGATCGGAAATTCCATCCGGCCGCCGCGGAGGGCGGCGCCCAGCGCCCGCGGCGCGCCCCGCCAGGGGGACGGCCAGGCGCGGCATGGCCCTCATCATCGCTCTGGTCCTGGCCTCGGTGATGATGGTCAGCGCCCTGTATCTCTTCAAAACCGGGCGGGAATACCGCTTCCAGCAGGGGAAGGCGATCCGGGAACTGCAGGCCCAGTTCCTCGCGGCCGGTGCCATGCAGCATGCCGAGCTGAAAGTGCGGTATTTTCCCACCGAGCTGTATGATGCCAGCGAATACAGCCAGGGCAAGAATCCCTACTTCGATTTCACCGAACTTACCAAAACCGAATATGACAATCTCGACCCGATCCGGCGGGCGGAGTTCGCCAGCACCGAGCCCTACGTCCACAAGGCCGGCCCCTTCAACCCTGGCCCCCGCTTCATCTCCGCCGGGACCCTCATGACCGACAATGTTGCCAAGTGGTCCCGCCTGCAGGCCCTCGACCCCGCCGATGCCGATGCCGCCAATTTCCTGTCGCATGCCACCGACTGGTTCGGCACCGACGGCTGGCCGATGGAAGAGGACGGCCGCACCCGTGTTCCCAACTCCGACCTCTACCTCTGGAAATACCGGTATGACCTGTCCAACCGCAACACCATCCAGCCGGCCCTGACCATCGCCACCAACACGACCGTTCCGGCGCATCTCTTCGATGCGGCCATCCATTCCGACTCCCCCTACGCCGCCATGTACGAGGTCACCAAACTGCGGGTCCTGTCGGTGGCGGGCCAGCGCCGCCTCAACGAGGAGGCCGTGAACTTCTCGGTCGTCGCCACCATCTGGGATCCGGTGACCCGCCAGCCCTATTCCCACCAGATGGAAAAGGTCCTCCGGGTGAAACGCCGATGACCCCGAACCGTCGAAGGTCCCCCCGATCCGGGTTCACCCTCGTGGAGGTCCTGATCGTCACCCTGATCCTCGGCATCTTCCTGACCGTGGCGTATTCCATCTTCTTCGGGGGGCAACGCGTGGCCGGCAAGGCCGCCTGGCTCCAGTACACCGCGGCCGATCTCCGGCAGGCCGAGCAGGTCATCACCAAAGCCCTCCAGACCACCTCATACCCGTCGACCCTTCTGCCCACCAAGGTGATCGATGCCGGCGGCACCACTGCCGTGCCCGGGCCCAATTCCGCCGCCTTCTACGTCCGGATCCCGGGCGGGCTCGGGAAGAAAAGCGCCGCGACCCTGCTCGGCCTTCCCAACCGGATCCTCCTGTCCATGGTCCGTTGCTCCCCCGAGAAACAGGGTTTCGCGGCCGCCGAGAACCGGGTCGGTTCCCTGACCTTCATGCTCCTGCGCCTGGAAAAAAGCCGGGAAAAAGCGGACCAGGGAACCCTCATCTACGAAGAGCGGGCGACCACCTACTCCACCTCCGCTCCTGACTACTCCGCCGGGCTGGTCATTGACCCCATCAATCTCCAGGTCACCTATCGCATGGAGCTGGTCAAAAACGTGGAGTTCATCACCATCGATGCGGTTCCCGGGCACGCCCCCTCGAAGGTCACCATCACGATCGCGACTGCCTACCCCCGCGACGCGAAGGTGACCCGGGAGGGTTCCTCGGCCGCGGTGCCGAACGTCGGGGTGTTCGCGGCTCCCTGACTGCCGGGGGCTCTCCCGTGGATGGCTCTGGCCCCGTCCGGCCGGGAGCGGCTGGCGTGGTATCGGGCCGGGCCTTCGAGCCGGTCCCCGGTCTCGCCCGGTCCCCTTCCGCGGTCGGGCGGCCGCCGCGGCGGCGCAGGGGGTCGAGGAAGACCCGGACAATCTGTCCGTCGGGCGCCGCCAGGACCGCCTTGCTGGTCATCGGAGTCCCTCCCCGGGAGTGGTCCGCGCCGCCGCGGTCCGGGATGGCGCGGCGGCCCCGCCGGAAGCAGATTTGTACGTATCGGAAAAATATGCGTAGTACAAGATGCTTGAGGCGAGATAGCAGGCGAAGGTAACCCCCAGGCAGGGGGCATACCCCCACTGCCGGATGATCCCCCCCGAGACGAACATCGAGCCGGCCCAGGCCAGGTTCCAGGCCATGGCGTCGGCGGCCGAGGCCCTCGCCCGGAACCGCGCGGGAATGGTCGACATCAGGGTCTCCTGCCGCAGGGGGGAGCTCATGTTCATGAACGCCCCCCGAAAGATGAAGCACACGGCGCACAGCCAGAACTCGTGCCGCCAGGCCATGATCCCCATGAACGGCAGGGACAGCGCCTGGGTCAGCACCACCCCGTTGGCCAGGCCGGCGCGCCGGGCCAGCCAGGGCGACGAGATGCCGCCGATGGCGGTCCCCATCTGGCCGAGCGCGAAGACGGTGCCGATCTGGGCGATGCTGGCCCCGGTCCAGTCGCGGAAGTAGAGGTTGAAATACGGCACGATCATGCCCGCCCCCGCTCCGATCAGGGCCGAGGTCAGCATGAACCTTCCCACCAGCGTCCAGGCCTGGGCGCTCTCGGCGCTCGAGCCGGCCGGTTCCCCTCTCCCGGCCGCGCCGCCCCGTCCGGCCGCCTTCGACAGCCGCCCTCCTGGCAGAAGGGCCAGGAAGATGAACCCCGCCCCGGCCACCAGCGACATCTGCAGACTGCGGTGCTCGTCGATCGGTCCCACCCAGCCCGAGGTGCGGAAGAACCCGGGGAGCCAGCCGGCCAGCAAACCCGACAGGATGTTCATGGCCAGCACCAGGGAAAAGTTCAGGCTGAACAGGTAGGGCCGCTGTCGGCGATGGCTGTGCTCCTGCAGAAAAGGCTGTACCGCCACCATCATCGCCCCGTTCCCGCACCCGGCGATGACCGAGGCGAGGACGATCGGCAGTGTTTCCACGGTCTGGCTGGCCAGGAAATACCCGGAGGAGATGGCCGACAGCCCGATCAGGTAGGCGGTCCGGCGCGAGGTCCGGTCTGCCACCCACCCCATCGGGATCGAAGCCAGGGCCGCCGCCAGCGACTGCAGGGCCAACAGCCGGCCGATGGCGTCCTCCTGGAAACCGCCGGACTTCAGGTAGAGGTTGAACAGCACGGAAAAGATGCCGCCCCCGAGACCCACCAGGCACTGCGCGGCCAGCATCCGCCGCAAGGCGGGGGAAAAGGTCATCACCATCAGCAGGTAGGTCGACTTCATGGCGGAAAGGGAGCCGCGGCGGCGGCGGAGCTCAGAGGAAGTTGGCGATGAACTGGTCGGGCCGCAGGACGAACCTGGCCATCTCGCCGGTCAGCAGGATCGTCGCCCGGATGTACAGGGGGGTGATGAACCAGTCGAGGAGATTGGTCGACAGCAGGATCATCAAAATGAACAGGCTGTATTCCTGCATCCGGGCCATGAATTCCCGAACCGGCTGTCCGCCCACCCACATCAGCACCTTGGAGCCGTCGAGGGGCGGGAAGGGCAGAAGGTTGAACAACAGCAGGCCGAGGTTCATCCGGAAGATCTGGAACAGCAGTCGGTACAGGAAGTTGCCGGTGGGGTTGCCCATGGCGTCCAGCAGGGCGGGAATGTGGGCCGAGAACCCGATGAACAGGCCGGTCAGCACGCAGATCAGCAGGTTCCCCAGCGGCCCCGCCAGGGCCACCACCCCGTATCCCATCACCGGGTCGCGGAACCGCGAGGGATCGACGATGACCGGCTTTCCCCAGCCGAAGGCCACCGGCGATCCGATCAGCGACAGGCCGAGCGGCAAAACGGTGCCGATCGGGTCGAGGTGCTCGATGGGGTTGAGGGTCACCCGGCCCTGTTCGCGGGGGGTGGGGTCGCCCATCCGGTCGGCGGCGAAGGCATGACAGAATTCGTGGAACCCGATGCCCACGATGAAAGCAGGAAGGTCCAGCGAGAGGGTGTTGATGAGGTCGGGCGGCATGGTTCCCGAAGATACCATACCCGGTTCCCAAACGCCACGGGGGCAGTGCCGGGTGAGGCCAGGGCCGGCCGGCGCCGCCGGGCTTTCCCCCGAACCATGGCGGTCTTGGGCGGGGCACCTGCCTTGACAAACCAGCCGCCTTGCCCCATCATGGTCGCCGCTTTGGTGATCCGACCGCCAGGAGGTCGGAAGGGCTCCCCTTGGCCGCCGCGGCTGGCGGCGCGAAATGCGAGTTTCGCCTCCCGCAAAGGGGCCAGCAGGGCGGGGCCCCGGGAAGGTTCTCCAGGCCCGCCGGGTCCTTCATTCGCTCTGGCCGGCCGGCGCGCCGGGGGCCGGGCCCCCCGGACCGGGGCGGCTGGTCGGGATTCCTTCAGAAAAGAGGCAGACCATGGACGACTTCCGGAAATTCGTGGACGAGAACCTTGTGGCTTTTGATGGCGCCATGGGAACGATGCTGTACTCCCGCGGGGTGTTCATCAACCAGGTGTTCGAGGAGCTCAATCTCTCCAACCCGGCTCTGGTCCAGCAGATTCATCAGGAATACCTGGCCGCCGGGGCCATGGTCCTGGAAACCAACACCTTCGGCGCCAACCGCTTCAAGCTGACCCCGCACGGTCTGGCCGAAAAGATCGAGACCATCAACTTCCAGGGGGCCAAGAACGCCAGGCATGTGGCCGACGGGAAGGCCTACGTCATCGGGTCGATCGGCCCGCTGGGCATCCGGATCGAACCCTGGGGCAAGACCTCGGTCGAGGAGGCCGAGGCCGCCTTCTCGGAACAGGCCGCCGGCCTGCTCGCTGGCGGAGTCGACGGGTTCATCCTCGAAACCTTCTATGACCTCAACGAGATCCATCAGGCGATTCGGGCCGTCAAGAAACTCTGCGACAAGCCGGTGATCGCCTCGATGACCATCAACGAGGAAGGCTGTGCCCTCTACGGCACCACTCCCGAAGATTTCACTCCCAAACTCGATGAATGGGGCGCCGACATCATCGGCCTGAACTGCTCGGTTGGCCCCAAGGCCATGTTCGAGGCCATCGAGCGCATGCGCAAGCTCACCCGCAAACAGCTGATCGTCCAGCCCAACGCCGGCATGCCGCGCTCGATCGATGGCCGCATGATCTATTTGTGCAGTCCGGAGTATTTCGGCGAATACGCCAAGCGGTTCATCCAGGGCGGGATTCGCCTGATCGGCGGCTGTTGCGGCACGACCCCCGACCACATCAAATGGGTTGCCCGGGAGATCAAG
>CAZKPI010000038.1:517-8228 GCA_964554555.1 uncultured bacterium | reverse complement strand
CGCGCGGGTTGAACAGCCAGCCCCGGCGGTCACCGTGGTCGCCCAAGCCGAAAAGTCCGCCCTGGCCCGCAAGATTCTGGAGAAGCGGTTTGTGGTCTGCGCCGAACTGACGCCCCCCAAGGGATGCGATCCGGCCAACGTCATCGAGGCCGCCCGCGCTCTCAAGGAAAAAGGCATCGATGCCATCAACATCCCCGATGGTCCGCGGGCTTCCGCCCGCCTGAGCCCCCTGGCGATGGCCACCCTGATCGAACAGCAGGTCGGCATCGAGACCATCCTGCATTACTGCTGTCGCGACCGCAACATCCTGGGCATCCAGTCTGACCTGCTCGGGGCGTATGCCATCGGTCTGCGCAACATCCTGTGCATCACCGGTGACCCGCCCAAGGTCGGCAATTATCCCGAGGCGACCGCCGTCTTCGACATCGACGCCATCGGTCTGACCAACGTCGTCCATCGCCTCAACCATGGTCGCGACCTCGGCGGAAACCCCATCGGCAAGCCCACCGGGTTTTTCTTCGGGGTCGGGGTCAACCCCGGAGCCATCGACCTGGAGACCGAGATCCGGCGTTTCGAATGGAAGGTCGATGCCGGCGCCGAGTTCGCCATCACCCAGCCGGTCCTCGACACCACTCTGCTGGAACGGTTCCTCGAACGTGTCGCCCATGTCCGGATTCCCGTCATCGCCGGGATTTGGCCCCTGGCCAGCCTGAAAAACGCCGAGTTCATGAACAACGAGGTGCCCGGTGCCTCCGTGCCCGAGCCCCTCATGCAGCGCATGCGCGCCGCCCCGACCACCGAGGCCCAGCGCGAGGAAGGCATCGCCATCGCCCGGGAGGCCCTGGGCAAGGTCCGGCCCCTGGTTGAGGGCGTGCAGATCAGCGTGCCCTTCGGTCGCGCTCAGATCGTCCTTAAGGTCCTCGAAGGGATTTCCCGGTGACCGTGACCCCATCTGACGGGAGAAGTGACATGACCCGACTTGCCCCCGAAACCTTTCTGACCCACCTGCGCGAGCGGGTCCTCGTTTTCGACGGGGCCATGGGCTCCAACCTTCAGACCCTGGGCCTGACCCCCGATGATTTCGGAGGGCACGAAGGGTGCAGTGAGGCTCTTGTTCTGTACGCCCCGGCCGCCATTCGCCGCGTCCACCGCGAATTCCTCGCCGTCGGATGCCGGGCCGTGGAGACCAACACGTTCGGGGCCACCCGCCTCGTCCTGCAGGACCACGGCCTGGCCGACCGCGTCGCCGAGATCAACCGCACGGCCGTCCGCCTTGCCCGGGAAGCCATGGAGGAAGCCTCCAGCACCGACGGGCCCCGGTTCGTCGCCGGGTCCATCGGGCCCTCCTCGAAAATTCCCACCCTCGGCCAGATTTCCTTCGACGAGATGGCCGCCGCCTACGAGGAGCAGGTCCAGGCCCTCTGGGACGCCGGCGCAGATCTGCTGGCGATCGAGACCTGCCAGGACCTGTTGCAAACCAAGGCCGCCCTGTTTGGGGCCCGACAGGTTTTTCGCAGAGAAGGGAAGCGTCTTCCCGTCATGGTTTCGGTGACCCTCGAAGCCACCGGCACCATGCTCGTCGGTTCCGACATCGGAGTGGTGCAGGCGGTTCTTGAGCCCTTCCCCTGGGTCGACGTGATCGGCATCAACTGCGCGACCGGACCCGGCGAAATGGTCCGGCACGTGAAGTTCCTGGCCGCCTCCACCCGCAAGCCCATCTCGGTCATGCCCAACGCGGGTCTGCCCGAGAACATAGGCGGGAAGGCAGTCTACCGCCTGCGCCCGGAAGAACTGGCCGCCTTCCACCATACCTTCGTCGAGCAGGACGGCGTCTCCATCGTCGGCGGCTGTTGCGGTACCACCCCCGCGCATCTCGCGGCGGTCGTGCAGGCCGTCGGGCGCTCGGTGCCCCGTCCTCGGACGGTGACCCCGCCCCCGACGGTAGCCAGCCTGTACAGCGCGGTGACCCTCCGTCAGGAACCTGCCCCTTGCCTGGTCGGTGAACGCACCAACGCCAACGGGTCCCGCCAGTTCCGTGATTTACTGCTCAACAATGACCTCGATGGAATGGTCGCCCTTGGGAAAGACCAGGCCCGCGGCGGGGCCCACCTTCTTGACCTGTCCACCGCCTATGTCGGCCGTGACGAGCGGAAGGACATGGCGACCCTCGTGCCCCTGTTTGCCCGTCAGGTCAAACTTCCTCTCCTGATCGATTCGACCGATCCGGCGACCATCGAAAGTGCCTTGAAAGCGCACGGGGGACGGTGCATCGTCAACTCGGTGAACCTCGAGGACGGGGGCAACAAACTCCATGCCGTGGCCTCCCTGGCCCGGGAGCACGGGGCCGCCCTGATCTGTCTGGCCATCGACGAGCAGGGCATGGCCAGAACCCTCGAGCGAAAGATGCAAGTCATCGCCCGGATGTTCGGGATCCTTACCCGCGAACTCGGCTTCCAGCCTTCCGACCTCATCTTTGACCCTCTCACCTTCACGGTCGGCAGTGGTGATGCCAGCCTGCGCGATGCCGCCCGGATCACTCTGGAGGCGATCGAGCGGATCGGGCGTGAATTTCCGGAATCCTTTTCCCTCCTGGGTGTCAGCAATGTGTCCTTCGGTCTTTCACCGGAGGCCCGGGTCGTCCTCAACAGCCTGTTCCTGGCCGAGGCGGTGCATCGCGGACTGTCCCTGGCCATTGTCCATCCCGCCGGCATCGAACCGACGTATAAGATCCCCGAGAGCCTTCGGCAGGCTGGCCTGGGGGTACTCTTCAACCGATCCGGCGACGGTTCCGATCTCACCCGTTTCATGGGCCTGTTCCAGGGCGGGGGGTCTGCCCGTCAGCGGCGCTCCGAATGCGGCTCCGGGTCGCCTGCGGAGGACCTCCGCAGGAAGATCCTCGAAGGGGAGAAGGCCGGCCTCGAGTCTCTCCTGGATACCCTGAGCACGACTCTCTCTCCGGAAGACATCATCAATGATCACCTGATCAAGGGCATGCGGGTCGTTGGTGAGCTCTTCGGCAGGGGGGAGATGCAGCTTCCCTTCGTCCTCCAGTCGGCAGAGGTGGTCAAGGCCGCTGTGGGGTATCTCGAACCCCGGATGGCCAAAAAAACGGAATCGGCCGCGGGCAAAACCATCATCCTGGCCACGGTCAGTGGGGATGTGCACGATATCGGCAAGAACCTGGTGAACATCCTGCTCTCGAATAATGGGTACCGGGTGGTCGATCTCGGCATCAAGGTGGATGTGGATACCATGATCCGCGCCGCCCAGGAGCACGGCAGTACGGTGCTCGGCATGAGCGGCCTTCTCGTCCGGTCCACCCAGGTGATGCGCGAGAATCTGGCTGAACTGAACCGGCGCGGTCTCCCCTACACCGTCATTCTCGGCGGGGCCGCATTGACCCGTGATTACGTTGAGGGCCAACTTCAGCCCGAATTCCATGGCCAAGTGCACTACGCCCAGGATGCGTTTGACGGCTTGGCCGTCCTCGACCGTCTGTTTCGGAAGGGTTCACCGGAAACGGGTCGGGAACCGCAACCCAGGCCGTTGCCGCTGGCCCGCTCGACCCCGGATGGCTCGCCCGATCCCCGGATTCCATGGGTGCCGCGGCCATCGACGCACCCGATCCCGACGCCTCCTTTCCTGGGGGGACGCACCCTCGGCATCGATCCCGAAGCGCTGATTGCCCTGCTCGATCCCAAGATCCTGTTCCAGGCCCGATGGAAATTCGAACGGGGCCATCAGGCCGAATCCGAATACCAGTCCATGCTCGACCGGGAGGCCCGCCCGGCCCTCGACAGGCTTCTCTCCGATCTTCGCCGCCTCGAGTGGAGCGGGCCAAAGGCCCGGTATGCCTATCTGCGGTGCCGGTCCGACGGTGACCGGTTGCTCGTACAGCCGGTAGCGGGGAAGAAACCGGTGATTTGGGAGTTCCCCCGGAGTTCACGGGCCCCTTTCCCTTGCATCAGCGACTTTTTCGCCTCCGATGAGGACGATCTGATCGTGCCCTGGGCGGTGACCTTGGGGCCCGAGGTCGAGGCCTTCACCAGGAAACATTTTCGCGAAGACCGGTACCGCGATTATTTCCTGTGGTTCGGTTTGCTGGCCGAACTGGCCGAGTGCGGGGCGGAGTATGTGCAGAAGTGGGTGGCGGCGGAGATGCAGGCCAAAGCACCCCTGGAGACCCTGGACCGCGAAGCCATGCGCCGGCCTCCCAGCGGCATCAGGTTCAGCTTCGGCTATCCGGCGTGTCCTGACCTGGACCAGCAAAAGAGCCTGCTGAAGCTGGTCGATGGTTCAGGGATCGGCATCCGTCTCACCCGGAACCATCAGATGGTTCCGGAGCACTCGGTGTCCGGGTTCCTGGTCCTGAAGCCTGACGCACATTACTTCTCGATGTAGCGCAACCAGTCGGGCACGACATGGATTTCCTGCTGGAGGTCTTCTCGGGAGCCTTGACGCGGCTGTTTGCCCTCGACGAAGAGGCCTTCCGGGTCTTTTTTTTCACCCTCAAAATCGGTCTTCTGGGGACGGCGATCGGTCTGCTGGCCTCGCTTCCCCTGGCCTGGGGCCTGTTCTGCCTGCCTTCCCGCTGGAAGAACCCGGTCCTCATCCTGTTCCAGATGCTTCTCTCGGTCCCCACGGTTGTCGTTGGTGCCCTGGTCTACCTCTTCATCTCCCGGCGAGGCCCGCTGGGGGCGCTGGAATTGATGTTCACGCCCTCCGCCATCGTGGTCGGGGAGGTTCTGCTGATCGTGCCTCTGCTCACGGTGTTCCTGCATTCCAGCCTGTCGCAGATACCGGCAGGGTTGATCGATACCGCCGTCAATCTTGAGATCCGCGGCCTGGCCCTGCTCCGCCTGCTCGTGCGTGAATGCCGTTCCGGGCTTGGCGCGGCGGCCTGCGTTGGCTTCGGGCGGGTGGTTTCGGAAGTCGGGGTGGCCATGATCCTGGGCGGCAACATCAAGGGGCTCACCCGCACCCTGACGACCGCCATCGCCCTGGAGACCGCCAAAGGCGATTCCGAACTCGCCCTCGCCCTGGGGATCTTGCTCCTCGGGGTCGCTCTCGGCAACGCTCTCCTGGTCAATGGACTCCAGGTGGCCGCGGCCCGCCGCCAGCCAGGGGAGACCGTCGAGGAACCGCCGGGATTCACGGCTCCCGAGGTCAAGGACCGGCCTGTCGATCCCGTTCCCCTCCCCGAAGTACCTCCCCTGAAATTCGATCAGCTGACCGTCTCCTTTCAGGGCCGGTCTCTGTTCGGCAGTCTTTCGGGTGAACTTCCCCTGACGGGCGGGACCGCCCTGACTGGGCCTTCCGGGGCGGGCAAGACCACCTTGCTGAAGGTCATTGCCGGGGTCATCCGTCCCTCGTCGGGGGTCATCGATCGGCAGGGCCGCCGCGCCATCCTGGTGTTCCAGCGCCCCTTCCTGTTTGCCGGGACGGTCCGGGAGAACGTCCTGATCGCCTTTCGGGGCGGGTCGGGGGAGCCGGGGGAAACACACGACCGGATGCGGGCATGGGTTACTGACCTGGGCATCGCCCACCTTCTCGACCGTGACGCGGCAGGGCTTTCCGGGGGCGAAGCGGCCCGCGTTTCCCTCGCCCGGGCGCTGATGGCCCGGCCCGACCTTCTGCTGGTCGATGAGACCCTTGGCCACCTCGACCCGGCATCCCTGGCCCGCACCATTCAGGTCCTGGAGGCCTTCCTGAAGGTCGGGGGCGGCCTTTTGCTGGTGACTCACGACCGGACTCTGGGGAAGCGTCTCTGCCGGCGGGTCATCCAGGTGGGGCCCACCGGCCTCCTTCCCCTGGAAGGCTCACAGAGGATCTGAAACCGTCAGGCCCGCTGACAGGCGGTCGGATGGACTCCTGCGCGTTGCGCTGGACCATTGACCGGAGCGGCTCGCCTGCCTGGCGGGGCGGCGCGAAACGTCAGTCGTGCGTCCTGCCTGGGGGCTGTTCCTGGAAATCGAGCCAGGCGGGGAGGTCTGCCAGCCGGGCGATCGTGGGAACCCCCGCCCCGGCCTGCATCCCCAGGGGATCCAGAATGAGGGCGCTCATGCCGACGCCCGCGGCACCCACCGCATCTATGGCGATGATGTCCCCGATATACAAAACCTGCGATGCCGACAGCCCGCTTTCTCGCAGGGAAAGCCGGAATATGGCGGGATCCGGCTTCTCGCTTCCCACCACGTGGGAATCGAGGATGAATGAGAAGAAAGGGGCCAGCCCCGTCTCTTCCAGCTGGCCGCGCACTTTCCCGTCGCTGTTGGAAATCACCCCTAGCTGGAACCCCCTCTGCTGAAGGGTTTTCAGGACCTCATGCGTGCCGGGCAGAAGGTGTGACCACAGGTTTTTCCGCTCGTGATGGGCCCGAAGATCTCGGACGATCTCGTCCAGGCGGGGGTGGGGGGTGGCACCAGCCAAGCCCAGATGCCGCAGGACGCTTCCGAAGAACAGGTGCCACCATGGCCCGATTGATTGCCCCTGGGAGATGGCCTGGTCAATGGCGACCGAACCGTATTGGATGGCGGCGAAGACCCGGTCTTCCGGCAGAGGTTGCCCCAGGATGCTTTGGAGGCAGGTCCCGACCACCACAGGGTCGGGATAGAGAAGGGTGCCGCCGACATCGAAAAAGATACCGGTCCAGCGGCCGGTGGGAGTAGAATTCTGGGAGAGGGGACTATCCATGGGAACCTCCGAACCAGGGGGAAAATGAGTGGATCGCCGACAACCGGGGAAGGCGGGGCTGGCCGCTGTCTTTCCCATCGACCGGGTCCTGTATGGGCCCAGGATTTTTTTGCGCCGCCTGACGCGCGGCGATGCCCCGGGCTACCTTGCCCTGCTCGAAAAGAACCGCCTGTGGGTCCATCCCTGGATGCCCGAGGTCCCGCATCCCCTTTCCCTGCAAGATATCAGAAAGATCATCGAATGCGAACACCGCGAGGTCAACCGTTCGCAACGGGTCGATCTGGGTATCTTCCAGAGGGGTGATGCCGCCCTCATCGGCCGGATTGCCCTGCATTCCATCCAATGGGGGGTGAGCTTTTCCGGGGGGCTCGGCTATTGGGTCGATGCTGACCAGGCCGGCCGGGGATATATGACCGAAGCGGTGGCCCGGCTGGTCTGTGCCGTCTTTGACGAAGCCCTCCTGCACCGGATCTGGGCGGGCGTCCAACCGGCGAACCGGCCATCCCAGCGGGTGCTGGAAAAGCTTGGATTTGTGCGGGAGGGCCTGCACCGCCAGGAGTTGTTCATCAATGGCCGCTGGCAGGACCAGTTCTTCTACACCCTTCTGGAAAGCGAGTTCCATCAGACCAGGAAGTTCTGGGCGGTCAAAGGCTGGCTGGCATCCTGATGGCCCCGGGCCCTACTTGTAGATTTCCTTGTACAGCTGTTCCGCCTTGTCGGGGTGGACCTTCCTCAGCCGGTCGTAAATGGCCAGAGCATTGGGTTTGTCGCCGATCCGCACGAAGACCATGCCGATCATGGCTAGCAGGTCGCGGTTCTGGGGATCCTTTTCCAGGGCCAGGGACAGATGCTTCACGGCGTTGGGAAAGTCGCGGAGCTTGTAATAGGCCGAGCCGGTTTTGGTCAGGGCGACCTGGTTCTGGGGATCCATTTCCAGGGCGCGCAGGTAGTGGTTGAGCGCCTGGTGGAAATTGGCCTTGGCAAAAGCCTCATTCCCTTCTTTCAGCCATTCTTCGAT
>CAZKPI010000038.1:0-499 GCA_964554555.1 uncultured bacterium | reverse complement strand
GGTTGGGGACATACCCTGGGACTCCTGTTCAAAAGATTATTGCCGGGGTGTCGGATAAAAATAGATGATTTTCTGGGAAATATCCACTCCCCAGTCGGTATTACTCTTCTGGGCAACGATGTCCAGAAGCTCGTCGAGGGTGATGTCATCCTCCTTGAGGGTCAGGGAAAACGTCGGCAGTTGGTCGAGCCCCCTGGTGGTGAACTGGTCCTCGGCTTCCTGACCATAGACGCCGAGGGAATGCTGCAGAAGAGTCTTGCCGTCGTAGTTCTCACACTCCCAGGTCTTCATCACCATAAAAATGGCAGAGCTGGTGTCCTTGGGGAAAATCGGAAGTGCCGTGGCGGCTGTGGCGGCAGGGTTGCCCGCCGGGGGCGGTCCGGGGGGGGCCTGTCCGTCAACCACAATCTCTCCGGGGTTGTTGCCGCTCCTGGGGGGAGGAGGGGGAATGTCGGAAGAAATGGGTTCAGCAGGGGGTTCTCCCGGGGAAGGCTCGTCG
>CAZKPI010000037.1:0-16550 GCA_964554555.1 uncultured bacterium | reverse complement strand
CGCCCGAGACGAGGAGCCCGCCCCCCAGGGTTCCCTGGCCATTGACCTGTTCCTGGTCATGGCCGAGGAGGGACCACTCGACCCCCAGCTGGAAATGGGGATCCACGCCATCTTTCCCCCGCCCCTCCATCCCCGCATCACGGCCATGACCGTAAGCATCCCCACCCTGGTGGGCATGCTGAGGGAACGGGAGAACGAAGCCGGCCTCGCCGCCTATCACATGCTGCGCCGCGGCCTTCTTCTGCAGGGGTTTGAGCGGTTCTTCACCCTCCTCCTGTCAGCCTTCCCTCCCAAACTGGTCTGAGACCCGATTCAGGAAAGCGCCCGCATCTGCCGATGGAAGGGCCTATGAAGCATTTTCGCGTGGCCCTGCTCGTTTCCCTCCTGCTGGCGACCCTGACCGCCACCACGATCGGGCAGGGTACGCCCTCCCAGCCGCGGCGGCCCGCCCCGACCGGGCCCGGCGGGCCCGCCCCCAAGTCCCCGCCCCTGGCCGGCCTGCTCAAGCCGGAGACGCCAGGCCAAACGGCCGCCGGCAGTGACGCCCGCACCTTCCTGACCCAGGCCCAGGGCTACATCGGCGAGGGCCGTCTCCCGGAGGCCCGGGAGGCGCTCCGCACCGCCCTGCGCCTCGAGCCGATGAACCTGGAGGCGTGGAACCTGTACGATTACGTCGCCGAGCTCAGCTACATCGAGCGGGCCCGGGACGAGAAACGCAACCCGGTGGTGGAGCGGGATCTCAAGCCCCTGTTCGCCATCGAACGGGTGGAGAGCTTCGACGAGTTCGGCACCCTCTATCTGGTGGGGGAGATCCGGAATGTTTCCGACAGCCTGCGCCAAAACATCCTGGTGCAGGGCATCCTGCTCGATGAAAACAAACAGGAACTCCGCCGGGAGTCCGGGTCCTTGCCGCTGAAGGACCGGGGCTTGTTTCCCAACGAGAGTTCCCTGTTCGAGATCCCGTTCAAGAACCCGCCGCCGGGGGTGAAATCGTTCCGGGTGCGGGTCGCGGAGTTCGACTGAGGGTCAGGCCTCGCCGCTGTTCGGGTCAGACCAGCGGACCAGGGTGTGGTGGCCGTCGAAAATCTTGGCCAGGTGCACCATCGCAACCACGAACGAGAGGAATCCGAGCCACCGGAGCCAGGAGTTCTCGACCATGTCGATGAGGTCTTTCTTGAATTCCTTCATTTCCTCCGGGAAGGCAAACAGGAGGACTCCCATGAGAGAGACGAAAGGCAGAGCGAAGAGCCAGAACACCTTCTTAATGAACCACACGGTTTTTCTCCCTGTTGTCGAGGAATTAGTGGGTGTATCATAACAGAGCCCCCTGGGAAAGTAAACTTTTCATGCTCCCCCCCATCCGCGCATGAACACGACGACGACGCCCCTGCCGTCCGCCGCTCCCAGACATGAGGAACCGGAGGGTGGTCCCGAGTCATCCCTGGTCGAGCACCTGGCGGAGCTCCGCACCCGGATCCTGATCTGCCTGGCCTGCTTCCTGGGCTGGTTCGGGGTGGCCTGGTGGCAATCCGACACCCTGGTGCGGCTGGCCCTGGGCCCTTTACGGCAGGCCTTCCCGACCGCACGGCTGGCCGCCCTGACCGTCACCGAGGCCTTCTTCACCACGCTCAAACTGGCCGCCCTGGCCGCCCTGACCGCCACCCTGCCGGTGATCGTCTGGCAGGCCTGGCGGTTCGCGGCCCCCGGCCTGCTGGCGCGGGAGCGGTTCTGGAGCCGGCTGGTCCTGATTCCGGCCATGCTGTGCTTCGCGGCCGGGGTGGTCTTCTGCTATCTCGTCGCTCTCCCGGCCGCCCTGGGCTTCCTCATCCAGAGCGGGGATTTTCTGACCCTGACCCTTTCCTACGCGTCCTTCGTGGAATTCGAAATGGTTTTTCTGGTGGTCATGGGCTTCCTTTTCGAGCTCCCCCTTCTGCTGGTGTTCCTCGACGTGACCGGGTTGTTCCCGGCCGAGCGACTTCGCGAAAACCGGCGGGCGGCCATCGTCGCCGCCTTCGTGGTGGGCGGCATCCTGTCGCCCCCGGACGTGGTCTCGCAGTTCCTCGTCTCTGTCCCTTTGATCCTGCTGACCGAAGCCGGATTGTGGCTTTCCCTGGCCGCCCGCCGGTTCCGAGGCCAGCCTGCCGCCGGGCCGAACAAATGATTTACCCGGCGAGGGGAATTCCGGTATACTGCCAGGGCGGTTCCACCCCGTCGGGGTGGAACGGGTGGTGTTTTCCCATTCAGGCCGAAGGAAAACCGGCCGATACACCTTGAGGGGTACTCAACACCGGCGTCATGGGTTGGTTCTCGCGAAAAATCACCGATCCCGCGGAAGCGTTCTCCCGCCTCATCTCCCCGGACAAAAAGGTGTCCAAGCAGGCGGCGGACGATTTCGTGACCAACCTCGACCACCATCTCGTGGAGTTTCTCTGCGAACGGTTCGAGGAACAGAACACCCTGGAAACCCGGCTGAAGATCCTGGAGATCTTCGCCGCCCGGCATGAGACCCTGTCCAACGAGGACCTCCGCCTGATCCTCAAGCTCCTGGCCTACCCCGACTCGGTCCTGCGCGAGACCTTCAAGGAGATCCTGCAAAGCCTGACCGAGGAGCGGCTGAAGCCGGTCACGGAAGTGCTCTGCGCCACCTCCGACGTCGGGATCCGCAGTACCCTCCAGCACGCGATCGTCCATTCCGGGGTGCTGGACCGCCTTCTCAAGAAATGGGCCGAGTATTCGACCAAGGAAAAGATCCTCTACATCGAGGAGATCGTCCTCCTGCAGAATCCGCAGACCTACCCCATCTTCATGGACATCCTGAAGGAGGAGGTGGTCGAAAGCCGGAAGGAGGAGAAGCGGATCATCCAGGTCGAGTTCGGCAAGCATATCGAGAAGATCAAGGATCCGGCCTTTCTCGAGCTGTGCGTGAAGAACCTTCCAAGCATCGATTCGCTGATGTGGTATCAGGTCTTCAAGTGCTGTCAGTTCCACGGGGAGGCCTTCTTCAAGCCCCTGTTCCAGGATCTCGGCCGCAAGAGCGAAAGCTTCCGGCTGGCGGTGCTGAAGCTGATCGAACAGCTCTCCGACCCGGTCTCGTACCCCTTCCTGTTCCCCTACCTGCTCGACAAGTTCAAGACCATCCCGCCGGTGGTGCAGAACACCATCCAGACGATCATCAAGCGCGTGGCCGACGAGCTCGAGGCGATGGACGAGGCCACGCGCAACGCCCCCAAGACGATCGAGCGCATCAATTTCTTCACCAAACCCCTGGAGGACTGCCTCAACGACCGGTACATCCAGGCCAGCAAGATCATGTCGGAATGCCTGCTCCGCATGGGGCGGTTCCAGCCGGACATCATCCTGCGGAACCTGCCCAAGATCCACAAATACAACGACAAGTATCTCGACAGCTTCCTCAAGGGCCTCGAGGTCAACTGGCGCAAGAACCTCCTGATCAGCGCGGTCTGCTACAAGGAACCGGCCACGGGCCGCACCGCCCTGCAGCTGTTGGCGAACCCGACCGAGAACTACATCATCGACACCCTCAACACCCTTCTGCTGGAAAAGTTCATGGAGGTTCCCCAGGGCATTCAGAGCGAGGTCATCAACCTGATGATGGACCCCCGCCTGAAGCGGTTCGTCGAGGAGGTCCTCTACCACCAGGACCCCAACCTCCGCATGCGCATCCTGCAGATCCTGGGCGAAAGCGGTTCCCCCAACGCGCTCCAGATCCTGGTCAGCAAGATGCGCGACCCCGACTACTCGGTGCGCATCGGCATCCTCAACCTGCTGAAGCTGAAGCACTTCCAGACCCCGGAAGGCACCGAGGCGATGATGGAATTTTTGAAGGACACCGAGCAGTCGATCATCCTGCAGACCATCGAACTGCTGAAGGAACGCGACCATCCCAAGCTGTTGGGCAATTTCAGCAAGCTTCTCGCCCAAAAGGACACCAAGGTCCGGGACGAAGCCCACAAAGCCATCGCCTACGTGACGCGCCGCAAGTTCATCCAGGGCTTCGACAAGATGCCGGCCGAGGCGAAATACGCCATCGGCACCTCGCTCATCAAGATGGACCCCACCTTCCTCGAGGACATCACGCGTGACCTGTCGGCCTCCGACCAGCGACTGCGCGTCCTGTCCGCCCGCATCCTCGAGGTCCTGTGCGACCACATCCCCCCCGAACTGAAGACCAACCTGATCGTCGCCATCCAGGACCCTGATCCGCACGTGCGGGCCGTGGTCATCATGGGTCTGGGCAAGATCGGCGGCCCGTCGGTCGCCAACATGCTCGTCGAGTTCCTGAAGGACCAGGACGACCGGGTGCGCGCCAATGCCGTCGAGGCCATGGCCAACGTCGGCGACCTGTCCCTGGCCGAGGTGATCCTGCCCTGCCTGTATGACAAGAACAACCGGGTCCGGGCCAACTCCATCATGACCCTCTGGCGTCTGGGCTACTACCAGATCTACGATGCGGTCATCGACATGCTCCGCAACCCCGACAAGTGGATGCGGGCTTCGGCCGCGTTCGCCCTGGGCGAACTGAAAGACCCGCGCTTTTTCCCGGTCCTGGTCGGCTGTATGCGGGATCCGGAAGCCGACGTGCGTCGGAACGTGATCCGCAGTCTGGGCAAGCTGGCCGAACCGGTCCAGGTCGCCCCCTACATCCGCCCCCTGCGCTTCGACCCCGACGAGGGGGTGCGGAAGGCCGTCTCCGACATCCTCAGCGCGCCGCCGACCAAGCCAAAGGCCTGACCCGAGATGATCTGGCCTTTCAAGCAAGCCCGGGCTCCCTCCCTCCTCCTGCAGGATCTGGAGAACCCCGACCCGGAAACCCGCCAGAAGGCCTTCGCGGAACTGGCCGATCATGCCGACCCCCGGACCAACGAGGAGATCCTCGAACACCTGCGGAACCTTGGGGAGATCCCCCGTCCGATGCTGCTTGCCCTTCTCGACCTGGTGGGCCGCCGGGGCATCGAGGACGCCGTTCCCCTGCTCAAGCCTCTGCTCCAGGACGACGAGCACGAGATCCGGCTGGCCGCCCTCCGCGCGCTCAACCGCCTCCCGAGTCAGCAGAGTCTCGACGCCATCGTTCCTCTGCTGGCCGATCCCGACCTGACCATCCGCAAGGAGGTCCGGGACGCCATCATCCGTCTGTATGGCGACAACTCGCTGGGGGCTCTCCTCCGGGGCGTCCCCGCCGACCATTCCTCCCCGCTGTATTTCGAGATTTCCTCCCTGCTCGAGGAAATGGACCTGTTTGCCCGCATGGTGGAGAGTTTTGCCATCCCCGACCCGGAAGTCCGGAAGTTCCATTTCCACAACATGGTGAAATTCCACCGCCCCGAGTTCATCCCCCTCTATCTGGAATTGGCCGACGGAGCCGGGTCCGCCATGATCACCAGGATCCGGGATGCTCTCCTCGAGTATTCGCCGGAGGAGCTGATCCCTCCCGTCCAAACCGTCCTCTACGGCAACCCGAGCAAGACCGTCGTCCAGCTGATCGACGACATCCTGTTCAGCCGGACCGTCGAGTTCAAGGAGGATCTGTTCCGCCTCGCCGCCGGCATCCCCCGCCCGGAACTCCGCATCCAGTTCCTCTCGCGCCTCACCCGCAAGACGGATCCCTTCCTGTTCCTGCCCTGCCTCGATCTCCTCGATGATCCCGCGGCCCGCATCCGCACCCTGGTCCTGGAGGCGATGACGACCATCCACAAGGGGACCCTGGGCCGGCTCGCCGATCCCCACGAAGACAAGAAGCCCATGCTGACCAAGCTGTTGGAGGAATGGCGCCAGCGGGTGGTGTCGCTCATGGCCCAGGGAACCATGCAACACGGCACCACCGAACTCACCCGGCTGTTCTTCGCGATGGCCGAGGCCGACCATTCCCTGGTCCGGCCGGTGTTCGGCCGCCTGCTGGGTGACCAGTTCGCCGAGGCCATCGCCGGTATCGGATCGTGGCCCTTCCAGGACCAGTTCGCCCTCCTGCACGAGACGGTCAGGCAGGACCCGTCGGTCGCGGCCCTCCTCATCAGCGGCATCGGCCGCAACCCCGCCCACGACTACCTCCGCCTCCTGTTCAAGCTTCTGCAGACCACCCTGTCCGGGGACCGCGAGGTGTTCAAACGGAACCTCGAATCCCGCATCAAAGGGGTTCGACTGGCCGAATTTTTGGATGACCCTGACCCCGACATCCGGATCGCCCTCATCGACCTGTTGATGGACGTCGGAGGCGACATGCTGCCAGGGGTCCTCGAGAAAGCCCTCAAGGACCTTTCTCCGGCCGTCCGGCTGAAGGCGGTCCAGACCAGCCTCAAGATCCGGCACCCGCGCATCGCGCGCATCCTGGAGGATGCGACAGGCGACCCCGATCCGGAGGTGGCGATGCTGGCCGTCAAGAGCCTGAAGGAAGCCCTTCCCCCCGAACGGTTCACGGCCCTGCTGACCAAGCTGGTCAACAGCCCCACCGACGAGATCCGCACCTACGTTCTGAAAGAGATCGCCAAGCTCACCAAACAGCGCTACATCGCCAATTTCAAGGCACTGCCACCCGAGGTCCGCAAGCTGGCCGCTTCCGCCATCCTCAAACTGGACGCCTCGTTCGTCGACCAGCTGATCGCCGAGCTCAAGTCTCTCGATCCCGATTCCCGCCTTCGGGCCGCCATGATCATGGAGAACCTGCAGGTGGGCGGGAAGGGCCGGGAAGCCCTGTTGTCGGCGATGCGCGACCCCTCGCGCAAAGTGCGGGCGGCGGTGGTCAAGACCCTCGGCGTGATTGGCGACCGCACCCTGCTGACCCAGCTGATCGAGTTTTTCAACGACCCCGACGAACGCGTCCGGGCCAACACGATCGAGGCCATCTCGGGGTTCGGCGACGCCCGCGCCACCCAGATCCTCCTTCCCTTCCTCGAAGACCCCAACAACCGCATCCGTGCCAATGCCGCCCTCGGTGTCTGGCAGATCGGCAAGGTGAATGTCCTGCCGGTCATCCAGAAGATGCTGGTCCATGCCGACCCGCTGATGAAGGCCAGCGGCCTGTGGGTGCTCGGTGAAATCCGCCAGGAAAGCCATCTCACCCTGGTCGTTCCCTTCCTGCGGGAACCCCACAACCTGGTGCGCCTCAACGCCCTCAAGGCGGCGGCCAAGATCAAGCCGGACGCCCTCAAGCCGCTGTTGTCGAGCCTCCGGCTCGACCCCTCCCCGGAGATCCGGCAGTTTCTCACGGAGCTCAGCTACAAGATCGTCTGATGGACAACCGTGAGGCGGTCGAGAAGGTCTACCGGGCGATCCGGGAGTATTTCGCCTCTTCCCCCTACGAGAACGAGGCGGTGCTCATCCTGCTGATCCCCTCGTTCCTGATCCTGGCCTGGCTGTTCTTCACCATGCGGCCCGCCAGACGCGGCCCTGCCTATCCCGCCAAGGAACTGGAATTCTTCCGGATGGCCACCCTCCAGAAAGGGCTGGAGGATTTCGACCGCAGTCTGCTCATGGACCTGGCGGAAACCTACCACATCCGGCCCCTGTACAAGATCGTGCTGGAGCGGGAGACCTTCCGCCTGCTCCAGGAGAAGTTCCGCCGGGATCACCCCGAGACGACCTCGACGGGCGACGTCAAGCCAAGCGTCGCCTATCTGGCCGCCCTCGAGGGGAAACTGTTCCCCGAGGAGGCCTGAGGCCTCTCACGCCCGGGAGTCGAGCAGGATGGTGACCGGGCCCCGGTTGACCTGGGTGATCGTCATGTCGGCCCCGAACACCCCCGCCGCCACCGTCCGGATGCCGTATTCCCTGAGCTTGTCCTGGAACGCGGCGAACAGGGCGTTGGCCCGGTCGGGGGTTTCAGCCCCGGTGAAGCTGGGCCGGTACCCGTTGCGGATGTCGCCGAACAGGGTGAACTGCGGCACGACCAGGATGCCGAGGTTTTCGTCGGCGGCCGAGCGGTTCATCCGGCCTTCGGCATCGGGAAAGATGCGCAGGCGGGCGACCTTCTTGGCCAGCCAGTCGAGGTCCTCGGAGGTGTCCCCGCGGCCGACCCCCAGGTAACAGACGAGGCCCGCCCCGATCCGGGACACCTCGCGGCCCTCCACCGACAGGGAACATTCCGCCACCCGTTGCACGACGGCTTTCATTCGTGATGTCCTCCCAAAGGGGCGGGGGCCCTCCGTGGAGAGCCCCCGTCATTTCCAGCAGAGGTGCGGGGCCATTCCCCGCCGACCGCCTCTTTCAGCGGCGCTTGCGGTCGAGTTTGTCGCCGGTAAGATGCAGAAGGATCGGGCTGGCCACGAAGATCGAACTGTAGGTTCCGATGGCGATGCCGAACGTCAAGGTCAGGGCGAACCCCTTGATGGACGCCCCCCCGACCAGCAGGAGGGCCACCAGCGTAAACAACGTGGTCACCGAGGTGTTGATGGTGCGGCCGAGGGTGGCGTTGATCGACTCGTTGATCAGGGCGGCGAAACTCTGTTCCCGCATCAGCCGCCGGTTTTCCCGGATGCGGTCGAACACCACGATGGTGTCGTTGACCGAGTAGCCCAGCATCGTCAGACAGGCGGCCAGCACGGTCACGTCGAATTCCACCTTCATCAGGCAGATGAACCCGAGGGTGATGATCAGGTCGTGGACCAGGGCCAGGACGGCACCCGCGCCCGAGTAGAACTCGAACCGCCAGGCGAGGTAGAGCAGGATGCCAATGACCGAGAAGACGGCGGCCCGAACGCCCTGCCGCTTCATCTCGGCGCCGAGGGTCGGCCCGATGTTGGACATCGAGAGCGACTCCTCTTCGTACGGGGCGAGTTCCTTGAGCTGTTTCATGATGGTGGAATGGATCTCGCCTGTCTCCTTTTCGTCCATGACGGGGGCGGGGTACTGGAGGATGAACTCCTTCTGGCCGCCGCCGGCCACGGCCTGGATGATGACCTGATCGGGCTTGAAGTAGAGGTTGGGGATCTTGCCGAAGACCTCGCGGATCTTGTTTTCGTCCATCGGGCTGACGAACCGGATGTTGATGATGTTGCCGCCCTTGAAGTCGATGCCGTATTCGAGGCCCCGTCCCAGCAGGAGCAGAAGGGACAGAACGATTGCCACGGCCGAACCGGTGATGAAGGTGTAGCGGTTTCCCATGAAGTCGAATTTCATTGTTCGTTCTCCTGTCGGTGGGGCGGTGTCAGACGCTGATGGTTTTTGCCTGGCTTCGGCCGTAGATCAATTCGAGCCAGAGCCTCACGCAGACGATGGCGGTGAAGATATTGGCCACGAGACCAATGCCCAGGGTGGTGGCAAAGCCGCGGATGGGACCGGACCCGAAGACGTAGATGACCGCGACGGTGATCAGCGTGGTGACATTGGAGTCGATGATACAGGCCAGGGCCCGGTCGAAGCCGGCATCGATCGTAGCGCGGACCGTCTTGCCGGCCCGCTGTTCCTCGCGGATGCGTTCGAAGATGATGACGTTGGCGTCGACGGCCATGCCGACGGAGAGGATCAGGCCGGCGATGCCGGGCAGGGTGAGCGTGCCGCCGAAGAAGACGAGGGCGGCGAACACGATGAGGGTGTTGAAGATGACGGCCACATCGGCGATGGCACCGCAGAACTTATAGAACATCGCCATGTAAAGGAGGACCATGATTGAGCCAAGGATTCCGGCCCGGAGCCCGGCCTGGATGGACTCGGCCCCCAGGGTGGGGCCGACCACCCGGCTCTCGAGAAGGATGAGGCTGGCGGGAAGGGCGCCCGCCCGCAGGACGATGGCCAGGTTCTGGGCTTCCTCGAGGGTGAAGCGGCCGGTGATCTGAGCCATGCCGCCGGTGATGCGGGACTGGATGACCGGGGCGCTGTGAACCTTGTTGTCGAGGACGATGGCCAGCTGTTCATTGACGTGGGCCCCCGTGACCTGGGCAAACTTGGCGGCACCCTCGGGGTTGAACTCGAGGTGGACAATGGGCACGCCCATCTCGTCGAAAGCGACGCGGGCATATTTGAGGTCGCGGCCGGTCACTTCGGGGGCGCGCTTCAGCTTGTACCATTTGCCCTGCTGGGTGCGACTGCCGGGCTCGAACAGGACCAGTTCGTTGGCGGGATCGACCGGTTCGAGCTGGGCGGCGGAGAGGGCCTGGTCGATGACCAGGTGGAACTTCAGCATGGCGGTGGACTGGATAAGGCTCTTGACCCGCTCGGGATCGCGCACGCCGGGGAGCTGGATCCGGATGCGGTTGCCTTCCTGGGCCTTGATGTTGGGTTCGGCGATGCCGTACATGTCGACGCGGTTGCGGATGATCTCGACCGAGCGCTGGCAGGCATCGGCCGGGTTGTCGTCCTTCTCGATGGAGTTGATGTCGATCTGGTAGACCAGGTCGATGCCGCCCTTGAGATCGAGCCCCAGGGTGATGCGGGACCGGGGGAAGATCCGCGCGAGGTCGAGGGGAAGGCGGGCATACAGGTGGAGGGCGTTGAACGCCTGTTTCAAAGCCGCTCCGCTGGTGTTGGGCACCCGAATGGCCGCCACGCCCTTGGTGTAATCGGGGTTCACGGCCACGGCCTGGATCCCGTTTTCCACGAACTTGCGGCGGCAGGTATCGGCCACGCTTTCGAGCACATCCTCGGGCCGGATATTGGCGTTGGTCCCGAAGATCGTGGCGTTCCGGTTCACGGTGAACTCGATGATGCCGGACTTGCCGTCCTCGCCATCCTTGAAGGCCAGGGTGGTTTCGGGGACAGCGGTCTGCTCGTCAATCGTCAGAACCCCGAAGGTTTTGTCCCAGAGCGGTGTGGAGGGAATGGCAAACAGAAGTGCCAGGACCAGGACGATGAGGACGACCACGATCTGAAACCGGTGTTGGCTTTTCATCAGGCGAGACTCCCCCAAAGATGGTGACCAGAATGAGGCGCTATTATACTTGAGCTGAAAAAGGGAAGTCAACCTAAATTCCCCCCTCTCCCCACCCAGAGTACGGACGGCAGGCCGCTTCTGCTCCGGGCGGGGGGGGCCGTGCCCCGACGCCTGGCCGCCGGGCCCCTGACCCTGCCCGGCCCCCTACCCCACAGGCGGGGCAGGCCGTCACCCTGCCCCCCTCCCCCGGCATCGGGTGGCCTGTCAAACGAACAGGGCCAGACCGGGATCCCCCCGACGGTTGATTTCGGCAGGTGGTTCGTGCTAGAAAAGGGCCATGGATCCCTTCCGTCCCCGGTGGCTCCCCGCGTCCCGGCGTGGGATGCTCCTGCTGTCCGGGATCCTCCTTTTTCTGTACGGATGGACCGCCCTCCAGGCCGGGCCGGAACAGGATTTCATCAAGCGTGGCCGCGACCATTTCGGGCTGTTCCAGTATGACAAGGCCAAGGAGAATTTCGAGAAGGCCATCCAACTGGATCCCACAAGCGCGGAGGCGCATTTCTACCTGGGGCTGTGCTTTCGCAAGCTCAACCAGTTCGACCCCGCCCTGCGCGCTTTCGAGCGCTCGCTTGAGCTTGATCCCAGCGATCTCGACTGCCAGAAAGCCCTGGCGGCCATGTACATTCAGATGGCCAAGGACCAGAAGACCGCCGGGAGTCGGGACAAGACCATCCTCTTCCTGTCGAAGGCCTGCGCCGCGTATCCCCAGAACAGCCACAACTGGGTCTCCCTGCTGGAAATGTACCAGCAGGACCGCCGGTGGAACGAGATCATCAAGTGCGGGCCAACCATCAAGAAGGCCAACCGGGACGCGCTGGATGTCGGGGACGACAAGAACCTGCAGACCGCCCTGATCATCGTGGCCATGGCGTACAAGGAACAACAGGACCACGCCAAGACCAAGGAGTATCTGAATCTGGCGGGCATGATCCGCCACCCCAACGAGCTCCTCATCCAGCTGAAAAATGACCTCGCGGCCCATTCCAAGGACGTCGCCAATGCGTTCCTGGAAGAGGGGCGCGCCCTGTTCGAGCAGAAGAAGTACAAGGCCGCCCTCGACGTTCTGCTGAAAGCCCAGGGAGCCGACTCCTCCAACCAGGAGGTCAACGACCTGGTCGAGAAGATCCGGCACGAGGTCACCCTGTCCGACTTCACCCAGGCCGCGGACGAAGCGGAACAGAAGGGGGAGTTCGACGACGCCCTGGAGAACCTCAACCGCGCCCTGGCCTTCGACGCCACCAACCAGAAGATCCAGGACCGGATCGCCTCGATCACCGATTTCGTCGAGAAGCGCGACCGGGCCATCGCCCGCAAGAAGGCCGAGGAACTGGCCCGTCGGCAGGCCGCCGCCGAGAAGAAGGGGAAACTGGACGTTATTCTCAAGGCGGCCCAGGACAACGAAAAGAAGGGCGCCTTCGACGCCGCCCTGATCAGCTACCAGCAGGCCCTGGCCTTCGACAAGGGCAACCCCGAGATCCTGGCGGCCATCGAGCGGGCAGAGAAGGGGGCGGCCGACCAGAAAGCCCGCCTGGAGCATTTTTCCGAGGAGTTCGGCCGGGCCGAGGCCCTGATCAAGGATGGCCAGCATGACCAGGCCTACGGGGTCCTGGCCGAACTGGCCAACGAGCCGCTGAACCCGCAGGAGCGCCTTCTCCCGCCCCTCATCGAAGTCTGCCTCGAACTGGGGAAACTCGACGAAGCTGATCAGCACGTCAGCAAGCTGGCCGGATTACAGCCGGAGTCTGACGCCGTGACCTACTTCCGCGGCACGATCGCCTTCCAGAGGGGGGACCTGACGGGCGCGCGCGAGCCTTTGTACAAGATTTACGAGAAGGACCGCGCCTTCCGGCCGGCCCTGAATGGAATGATCTGGCGCCTGTGGTACGAAAAGTACAAGTGGGGGCTGTTCCTGGCCGCCTTCTTCCTCTCCCTTCAGCTCGGGAAATGGGGGCTCGAGCTCATCGCCCGCCTGAAGAAGGCCCACGCGGAAGCGGCGGTGGAGCGGGCCCTGGCCTCAGGGCAGGTCGATCAGATCATTCCGGTCCTGGAGGCGAAGCTGAACGAGCCTGGGTTCGTGGAGAACCGCAAACAGCTGACGGTTTCCCTGGCCGAGGCGTATCTCCGCAAGAACCGGTTCCAGGAAGCGGCCCAGCGCGCCAATGAGGTGGTCCAGAAGGATTCCCGCAACGCCCAGGCCCTCCGCATCCTGGGAGAGGCCTACTTCCAGCTCGGCGAGACCAATTCGGATGCGATCGAAAAGATCTACAACCTCTACAAACTCGACGAGTCACGCAAGGACCTGCTGACCTTCCTGGCCAACCATTTCCGGTCCATCCAGGCGGACCACAAGCTGGCCCTGGAAGTTTTGCAGAAGCAGATCTCCCTCACCCCGGACGACCAGGAAACCGTCTTCTACCTGGCCGACCTCTTCGTGAAGCGGCAGAACTTCCAGGCCGCCCACCAGCGGATCTTCGAGCGGGCCTCCAGGCTCAACCCCGACCGCCCCGAGTATGTCCACGGATTGGTCCAGTGCCTGACCCAGGCCAACAAAGCCGATGAAGCCAATCGGGTTTTGGAAAAGGCCCAGGAAAAGTGGCCCGGCTCCGATCTGTTCACCCGCCGGTCGCAGGTCATCTCCACGGGGGGCCGGTTCGCCCGCGGCTCCATTGCCCCGCCGCCGGTGCCACCCCTCCCAGGAGAACCACCCCTGCCGTCGCTTCCCGAGGAGACCCCTCTGCCCGCCCTGACCGACGAGCCCGGCCCCTCGACGCCACCCCCACCTCCTGACAACCCGCTCGCCGCCCTGCCCTCCCTCGAACCCGAGACCGGCCCCGATCTTCCGGCGCCGGTCCCGGGCGAGGCCTTCGAACTGCCTCCGCTCCCCCCGCTCCAGCCGGCCCCGCCGCCGAGCGGGGAAGGCGTCGTCTGTCCCAGTTGCGGGGCAAGCAACGGCCCCCGCGAATACTACTGCGGAACCTGCGGCAAGCCCCTGCGCTGAAGCCGGTCCTTCGCCGCCCTCGCCCTCCTGGAACTGAGGAGGCACGCCCGTCAAACCTGCCGAACCCCCTCCCCTCCCGTGAGCGGGTTGGCCATGCCGCCTTGCGCGCCCGCCGCCGCTCGGGTACCATGCCCGGAGCATCATTCTGCCGTTCCCGGAGGCCCATCCATGAAACGTCTTGCCGATGTCCTGATCAGCCCCGCCCCGGGTGCCGAAATCGTCATGGGAAACACCGCCCTGGTCAGGGCCATGATCGAGGCCGGGGTCCGGGTCGTCACCAGCTATCCGGGGTCCCCCACCCCGGAGATCGCCGATGCCATCCGGGCCATCCCCGCGGCGCAGTGCCCTTTCCACTTCGAGTTCTCCACCAACGAGAAGGTGGCCACCGAGGTTGCCTTCGGGGCGTCGGTCAACGGCCATCTGGCCTGCGTGTTCTTCAAAAGCGTCGGCCTGAACGTGGCGGCCGACACCTTCGTCCAGCTGGGCCTGATGAACCTGATCGGCGGCATGGTGGTGGTCCTGGGTGACGACCCCGGCGCCAACTCCTCCCAGAACGAGCAGGACAACCGGCACCTCGCCCGGCTGGCCTGTCTCCCCCTCTTCGAGCCCGCCTCGCCGACGGAAGCCTTCACCATGTTCAAAGCCGCCGCCGCCCTGGCCAGAGCGGAACGCACCGCCGTGGTCCTGCGGCTGACCACCCATGTCTGCCACGCCAAGGAAAAGGTGGCCTTCGGAGCCTGGGACGCCCGGCCGATGGACAGCACCCCCCGTTTCTCCCCGGAGAACGGACCCTACATCCCCATCACCTCCCTGGTCTTCCCCATGAAACGGCAGGCGCTCGAACGCCTGCAACGGATCGCCGCGAGTCCAGACCACCACTCCTGGACAACCTTGTCCAGTCATGGCAACAAGCGCCGGGGCATCATCACCGCTGGACTGCCCTTCCTCTCCCTCCTGGAGGTCTACCACGACGCCCGGGAATGGCCCGACATCCTCAAGCTCGGGATGGTCCATCCCCTCCCGCGGACCGCGGTCCTCGATTTCCTGCGGTCCCACGAAGAGGTGAAGGTCCTGGAGGAACTGGACGATTTCCTGGAACTCCAGATCAAGGCGGTGGCCTTCGAGCATCGTCTGCCGGTCCGGATCATCGGCAAGACCGGTCCCGAGGACTGGATCGGGGAATACACCCCCGACCAGACGGCGCGCGTGCTGGCGCGGGCCTGGCCCGACCTCCTGCCGCCCCCGCCCCCGCCGCCGGAAGTGACCGTCCCGGCGCGCCCCGCCCAGCTGTGCCCGGGGTGCGGCCACCGCTCGGCTTTTCAGGCCATCAAGGCCGCCCTTCCCCCCGCCGCCATCACCGTGGCCGACATCGGCTGTCACACCCTCGGGTTCCTGCCCCCCTACGGGATCGGGCAGGTTCTGCTCTGCATGGGGCATTCCTGCGGTACCGCGGCCGGGCTGAGCCTGTTCCAGAAGGACCGGCCGGTGGTCGCCTTTCTGGGGGATTCCACCTTTTTCCATGCCGGGCTCCCGGGCATCATCAACGCGTTGTACAATCACCACGACTTCACCCTCATCGTCATGGAGAACGGCACCACGGCCATGACCGGCCACCAGGACCATCCGGGAAGCGGGCGCAGTTTCCGGGAACCGGTGGAAGCCATCCCCATCCGGCGGGTCCTCGAGGGGCTCGGGGTCAAGACCATTCTGGAGACCGACACCTACCAGCAGGCGCGGCTGACCGGGCTGGTCCGCCAGGCTCTGGCCGCCCCCGGGTTCAAGGTGGTCATCGCCCGCCATCCCTGCATGCTGAAGTTCACCCGGGACCAGGCCCGGCAAGGCAAGCCCCGCCTGCCCGCCGTCCACCTGTCCGACGCCTGCGACCAGCAGAAGGTCTGCATCTCGGGGTTCGGTTGTCCCGCCTTCCAGTTCACCCCCGAGGGGCGGGTCACCGTCCAGGAGGACCTGTGCATCGGCGACGGGTCCTGCCGGCAGGTTTGCCCGCGGCAGGCCATCCAGCCCACGAATAAGGGAGGAGCCTGACCATGCCCAGCGCCACCTTCGACATCTACATGATCGGCGTCGGCGGCCAGGGGATCGGTCTGCTGAGCGAGGCCCTTCTGCGCGCCTTCGATCATGCCGGCACCCCCGTGCGGGGAGTCGATACACACGGTCTCGCCCAGCGGGGCGGCACGGTCACCTCGCACCTGCGGGTGGGCCCCGACACCCATTCCCCCCTGGTGCGCGAGGGGCGTGCCGACCTGGTCATCGCCCTCGAGCGGCATGAGGCGATGCGGGGCCTGCAGACCCACCTCCGGCCTGCCGGACAGCTGGTCTACTACGACGCCGAATGGCAACCCCTGCCGGTGCGCCTGCAGAAGCAGTCCCGTCTGACTTCCGATCAGCTCGCCGCCGAGGCGGAGCGGCGAAAGGCCCGTCTGCACCGGGTGTTCGTGGAATCCCTGCCCGACCCCCGGATGCAGAACGTGGCGGTGATGGCCTGGCTGGTCCGGAACCGGGTCCTGCCCGGCCTGGAACCCCGCCATCTCGAGAGCGCCCTGCGCGACCTGCTGGATGGGCCCGTCCTGGCCAGGAACCTGGAACTGTTCGCCCGTCTGCTCCGCTGAGTTCCTGGCCCTGCCCCCTGCCTTGACGCGCCACGGCGGCCGGAAG
>CAZKPI010000036.1:16757-17069 GCA_964554555.1 uncultured bacterium | reverse complement strand
GAGTGGCCGGAACAGCGCCGGGTCGGGAAGATCACCCGCCGCCAGGAGACCGACGCCATCAAGCGTTTCGTCGAGTATGCCACCTTCCAGGGGTCCCAGAGCGCCCAGAAATACTACATGGCCATCTCGAAAATGCAGAATCAAGCCCTGTTCCTGCTCGAACAGAAATTCCCCAATCTCCGTGAAGCTCTGAATCTCACCCAGCTCTCGGTGATCGTATGCGCCGACCAGATCGTGGCTCGGGCTCTTGCCGAGGGCATGGAGCGGAACATGCCCTACAAGGAAACATGGCCAGGTTTTCCAGCTGGTCGA
>CAZKPI010000036.1:10041-16747 GCA_964554555.1 uncultured bacterium | reverse complement strand
CGCGTGGAGACCTTCGCCGAGATTCATGGCAAGTCCGTGGTCCCTGGAATGATCGGCCACAAGAAGGCTCTGGAACTGTCGGCGTAATCGGAGGACAGCGTGCGTGCGGCTCTTGGATCTCTTCAGCGGGATAGGTGGTTTCTCCCTGGCGGCTCGAATGGCCGGCGGGTTCGAGACCGTCATGTTCTGCGAGATCGAGCCATTCTGCCGGGCGGTCCTGGCGAAGCACTGGCCTGGAGTGCCGTGCCATGACGACATACGCACCATTTCAGCCGAGTCTGTTCCCGGTCCCATCGACCTCATCTGCGGGGGATTCCCGTGCCAGGACGTTTCCTGTGCCGGGAAAGGCCGAGGCATCGAGCACGGTGAGCGATCCGGCCTGTGGCGCGAAATGTTCCGCCTCATCCGTGAACTGCTGCCCCGCTGGGTGCTCGCTGAGAACGTCCCTGCTCTCCGCACTCGAGGCGCGGATCTCGTCGTCTCTAACCTGGAAGCGGCAGGCTACGCCGTCTGGCCGCTTGTGGTAGGTGCTTGGGCGGTTGGAGCGCCACACAAGCGGGACCGGCTCTGGATCGTGGGCCAGTCCTCCAGCAAACGACGAAAAGAACCTGGGCAAAGCCAATCCAGGCCACTCCCCGCAACTGAGGCATCTGGCGGAACTGTGGGTCACGCCGACATGCGGGACGACCAGCGGGGGACCGAACCATACTGCCCCGCAGGTGCTGGCAGGCCGCCACGGGATCAACCTACATGGCCAGGTTTTCCAGCTGGTCGAGGGGCCGAGCAATATACCTGGGAAGCCCCGAGAGTCCATCGTTTTAAACGGGGCGTGGGTGCACCAGCTGATGGGCTTTCCGAGCGACTGGTGCGACTTACCGACCGAGCAGGTGAAAGAATTGCGCGATGGGGGAATAAAGCGATCCTCCGGGCGGCCGGGAATAGCATCGTCCCCCAGGTCGCTGCGGAGATCCTTCGCCGGATCCGCGAAGTCGAGGAGGCCCCCCGATGAAACGCGCTGAAATCTCGATCCGGTTCCGTCCCGGGACCTCGAGGGCCGAGACCTACGACCGCCTGGCGGAAGTCCTCCTTTCTATCGTGGCAGTTGCCCCGTCTGGAAGCGCCGGCAATCCCACCGCCGGCGGCCGGGTTTCCCGGCGCGGGGTTCGTGGCGGGCAGCACAGTGGGCGTGCAACTCCAGCAGCCGATGCCTCCCTGGCACCCATGGTATCCCCGGGCCGGCTAGGCCATGTGGGGGAGGTCGCCGGTTCGAGTCCGGCCCCGCTTACTGATTTGGAGGTGCCACAATGAAAAAGCCGATCCATCGCGTGGACCTGCGGCTCGACGAGGATACCTTTCGCGAGCTGGCCGAGGCGGCGAAGCGGGAGTCCCGCTCGCTCAACGGGCAGGCCGTTTTCCTGGTGCGGCTCGGTCTGCGAGGGCTTTCTGGAGGACGTGGAGGATCTGGCGGTTCAGGGACCGGTTCTCCCCGTCCGCCCAGGCGACCAGCTCCCCGTGCATCTCGGGTGGGATGTAAAGCGTGAACCTGATGTCGCGGGGTTTCTGCTTCTGTTCCATACCTTCAAAATACCGCAATTTTGCCGTCTTGACAATACCGACGTTTTAACGTTATTATGGCGATAGCGGTAGAGCGGTGCGAAATCAACGACGAGGTGGCGACATGGATCTGATGAAAGCGTTTCTCAATCTGTGCTGGCGTGCCAGGGGCGCGAGCCCCCGCACCACGCGGGCGGCCCAACTGGCCTTCGCCCACCTCAAGCGTGGTGGTTCCCCCGCTGGCGCCGCCGGCCTGGTCTGCCGCGACCCGGTCGCCCAGGCCCTGTTCCTCCGGGCCGTCCGGGAGGCCGGCTATTGATCCGGATGGGTAGCTCAGTTGGTAGAGCAGGACGAGTGGGGGCGCCATACCACTCAACCGCTGTCGCTGGTTCGATCCCAGCCCCGCTTGTTGAGCAGTCCAGCCACATGAATCCCCGAGATCGGATGGGTGGGGTTCAACGGTAGACGGTGGCGGGCTGCGTTTGCCCTGGGTTCGCGTCCACGGCCGATGCTCCTCGGCCGCTCTCTCGAAGGCCATCGAGGGGGCCACGAACCGGGAATGGTGGTGTCAGGGCCATGGGCCCGTTGTGCCGCCAGAGGGGGGTTCGACTCCTCCCCGGGGCGCTGAAGTTCCAGACCTGGAGCGAAATCAAGGAGCAAAGGAGCACGACATGGAGACCGAAAACAAAGACCTCGCCACCGTTACCGCCGGACCTTCGGCCCTCGCCAACTGGATCGCCCCCGCTTCCATTCAGCAGGGCCTGGAGCTGGCCAAGCTGATGGCCAGCGCCAAGCTGATGCCGGAGCATCTGCGGGGGGACGCCGGGTCCTGCCTGCTGGTCCTAGAGCAGGCCAGCCGCTGGCGGATGTCCCCCTTCGCCGTCGCCCAGGCGACCGCCGTCGTCCGCGGGAAACTGTGCTTCGAGGGGAAGCTGGTCGCCGCTGTCCTGGCCGCCTCCGGGGCCATCGAGGGCAGGTTGACCTACGACCTGAGCGGAGAGGGGCCCCGTCGCGCCGTCATCGTCAGCGGAACCCCCAAGGGCTCCAAGAAGCCCTGCATCCTCAAGGGGACCGTCGAGCAGTGGGCCACGGAGAACGGCAACTGGAAGAAGGATCCCGACTCCATGCTGATCTACCGCGGCACCCGCCAGTGGGCCCGGCTGTATGCCCCCGAGGCGATGCTGGGCGTCTACACCCCCGACGAACTGCAGGAAGAAGAGCCCATCAACATCACCCCCGACACCGTCCCCACCCCGGCCACCCCCGAGCCTCCGAAGATCCCGCCGGCTCCCCCGGCCAACGAGCCCGAAGACACCCAGCCCATCGAGGACAACAGCAAGAAGGCCGAGGAGCCCAAGAAGCCCGCCAAGAACGGAAACGGAAACGGGAATGGGAAGGCCCCCGCCCATCCCGCCATCGAGGCGTCCCGCGATCTCTATCGCGCCTACGGCGAGGACCGCAAGCGGGCTGGCCGGATCATCGACCGGGTTTCCAAGCTGTATGGCGGTTCTGCCCCGATCCACGTTCCGCCCGAGAACCTCGACGCCCTTCTGGAATCGGTGAAGGTCCTGGCCAACGACCTCGAAAGCGCTGAGGCCATCCTGGATTCCTGGGAACAGGATAAAGCTCAGGGGGTGGCGTGATGGAACAGCAACTTTCCGTCGCCGTCCGCAACACCCTTCCCTCCGAGATCGTGGCCGTGGCCCCCGAGGTCATGGCCGAGGCCATTCACCTCGCCCAGATCGCCAAGGATATTGAGGTCAAGGACGCCGAGTCCCTCGAGGCCGGCAACGCCACCTTCACCGAGGTCCGGAACCTGTTGAAGAAGATCGAGGACCGGCGCCGCGAGATCACCCGGCCCATCGACGCCCTGAAGGCTGCCATCATCGAGGCCGAGCGCAAGGCCACCATGCCCCTGACCGACGCCAAGGAATCCCTGGGCCTGAAGATCGTCACCTGCCAGAGGGAACTCCAGCGCGTTCGGGAAGAAGCCGAGCGCATCGCCCGCGAGGAAGCCGAGAAGAAGGCGGCCGAGGAACGCGCCCGCCTGGAGGCCGAGCGACAGGCGAAGATCAAGGCCGACCAGGAAGAGTTCGAGCGGAAGAAGAAGGCCGCTGAGGACGAAGCCGCCCTGTTCGGAACCGAAGCCGAGCGCATCGCCCCTCCCACCGAGCACCCACCGGTCGTGGTCGTTCCCGAGGTCATCCCCCCCGGCGTGGACATCCCCGCGGTGCCCAAGGCCGCCGCCCGCGTCACCAAACGGGCCAAGGTCGAGGTGATCAACCTTAAGCAGATTCCCTTCGAGGTCGGCGGCGTCTGCCTGTGGGAACTCAACGAGAAGGTCGCCCTGCAGCTCCTCAAGGCCGGCGTTCAGATCCCCGGCCTGCGTCTGGCCGAATCCGAGTCGATCGTAGCGGCGGGAGGCCGGAAGTGACCATCAACCGGTGGTATGACTTCCTGCGGCCCTCGTCTCTTGGCGCCATCGAACTTTGCCCAGGGCGCCCGGAGATGGAGGGCCGCGCCACCGAGCTGGTCCCTGCCCTGCTGAACATCGAACACCCGCAGGCCAAACAGGGGACCATGGGTCACCTGGTCATCGCCCAGACACTCGCCCTGATCTACAACGGACCTGGGCCCTGGATGTCCCACGCCGAGGCCCTGGAAAAGATGGCCGGGGTGATGAACGGTCTCGACGCATGGACGAGGGACAGCATTCGCCGCTGCATCGCCTACTCGGTTGGCCTGGTCGAATCGGTCATCCGCGATGGGCTGGAGCCAGCCGTGTTCCCCGAGATGCACCTGTCCGGTGCCGGCGTGAAGATTCCCCGCGGTGGGACCGCCGACCTGGTCATCGTTGCCCGCGACCAATCGGGGGAGATCGATCGCGTCATCATCCAGGACCAGAAGCTGGGGTTCCTCGACCAGGGACACGCAGCCGAGCATTCCCAGCTTCACGCCTACGCCGTCATGGCCTTCGACAAGTTCTTCCGGGATTCCGGTGGGGAAGGCCGCGTCGACATCCACCTGGCCCAGGGTCGCCTCCGGGATTTCACCGCCACCACGTTCCGGGGCATCGAGATCGAGGCCGCCCGCCGTCACATCCTGGCGGTCGTGGCGAAAGCCAAGGCCCACGCCCCGGAACTCAACCCCGGCCTGGAACAGTGCCGATACTGCAAGGCCCTGTCCCTGTGCCGGGCCGCAAGGGAGAGAATCATGAATGCCATCGAGGAGTCTGCCCTGTTCGGCGTCGAGACCGCCGACCGCGTCAAGCTCATGGAAGATGCCCAGCTCGCCGCCCGCTTCGCCGAGGAAGCCCGGGCGCTGCAGAAGGAGTGGGTCAAAGAGAACCGCGAGGAGGTGGCCGCATGACCCTCGAACAGATGCGGGAAGTCGCCCTTCAAACCACCAAGGCGCCCCCCATGTCCATGACTCCGAAGGAAGCCGCCGAGTTCTGGTTTCGCTGTGGTTGGGAAAAATGCGCGGCTGCCCAGAAATTCTTGCAGTCTCAGGAGGGTCAGAAATGAGCGCCTACGCTCCAGTCCCCTGGAAGATCGGGAAAGGAACTGACCGCGGCCAGATCATCGACTCGGAAGGTGAACGGGTCTGCCGGCTGACCAACGACCCCACGGCCGTGGCCAATGCCCGCCTCATCGCGGCCGCGCCGGAGATTCTGACCCTTCTACTGGAAATCAGAAAGTGGATGGACGGAGAGGCGATGGGGGCCTGGGATGCCAAGTTCATCGCCAAGATCGACGCGGCAGTTGCCAAGGCAGAGGGACGCCAATGAACCATGACGTTCCCGCCGAGGTCCAGCATGCTCAGGAATACCTGAGTGCCATGGTTGAACTCCTCGACCTTCTGGAGCTGAGTCTTGCCGGCATGGCTACCCAGGACGAGATCGCCGATGCGGAATCGAAATGCGACCGCGCCTGGTCTGGGCTCATGGACTCATGGAATGTTCCGGCCAAGGAGAGCGAGAAGTGATCCTATCGCTATTCGTCCCGGGTATCCCGGCCCCACAGGGATCCAAAAAATACGTCGGGAACGGCATTTCAATAGAATCCAACAAGCGCACCAAGCCATGGCGCGACACCGTGACCGCCGCGGCGATCGACGCCATGGAAGGCCGGGGCCCATCTTCGGACAAGCTGACCCTCCTCCTCGACTTCCGGTTTCCCCGGCTGGGGTCCCACCTGCGAAAAGACGGCACGGTCAAGGCCAACGCCGAACTTTTCAAGGCCAGCGCCCCCGATTCCGACAAGCTGATTCGCTGCATCTGCGATGCGTTGCAGGCGGCCGGAGTGGTCCGCAACGATGCCCAGTTCGTGGAGATCATAGCCCGCAAGACCTTTTCCGATCGACCAGGCGTGAAGATCGGCATCATCCCGGCGAGGGATGCCAGGAGGGAATGACAGTGAAAGCCCGGAGGTTCATTTGCCACGATTGCGGTGCCGAATGCGTTCAGACAACTCAGGGTCGGCCGCGCCTATACTGCGAAAACTGCTCGAGCAAGAGTCACCACCCCGGCCAACGTGACCCCCATCTCGAAAGGAGCGTAACCCAGCACCATGACCGAGAAAATCACCGTCAACCAGGATCTCATTCCCCTGCTCGAAAAGATGCAGGCGGAGGCCATCCCGCCCATCGTCCAGACCATGAGCATCGGGGACCGGAGCGAGGTCTACATGCTCGATCCCCAGACCAGGAAATACTCTCGCCTCGACCCTCGCTTTCCGCCGTCCATCCACCGATCGGTGTCGAACTCGGAAGCCCTCCTCCAGGTCGTTATCGAGGAAGCCCGCCGCCGCGACAACGAGACCGGCGACCACATGACCGCCATCTTCACCGAGACCGGGGCCAAGTTCTCGCCCGACGATCGCAACCGGAACAACCCCGATACCTGGACCTACAACCGCAAGGTCTCCAAGCAACTCAAGACCCTCCAGGAAGTCCTCGACAAGGTCATGGACCACGCCAGCCTCCTGCGGGCCATGTCCAGCCTCCGCGGGATCGTCCAGGACTTCCAGCGGATCTACATGGGGATGCGGCGGGTGCGCATCTCCAAGGGCATGGAAATCCTGTCCACTCCCCGCGTCGTGGACGGGGAAGCCGGGGCGGCAGAAGCGGGAGCGGCGGAAGCGGGAGCCGCTGT
>CAZKPI010000036.1:8970-10031 GCA_964554555.1 uncultured bacterium | reverse complement strand
CAAGATCGAAGGCCAGGCCGCGGGCCAGTCCGTCCAGTTCCCCGCCGAGTTCATCGTCAAGCTGCCCATGATCTCCCTCGCCACCAAGGAATACGCCTTCGAGGTCGAGGTGGACAGCTTCACCCGCGAAAAGGAACTGGTCTTCTGCCTGCGGGCCCCCGCCATGGCCGCCATGATGGCCCAGGCCATCCTGGACGAAATCGACGCCTTCACCGCGGCGGCCAAGGCCAAGCTGCCCAACCTCCTGGTGGTGACCGACCTGTGACCCAACCGGAACGCCCCTTCAACCCGACCTGTCGTTCCTGCGCGGAATACTCGCGGGATCTGTTGCGTGGGCAGTTCCTTTGCATCTGCTGGCGCGGGGGGAAAGGCAGGCCGGCCCCCATGCGTATCTGTCCCGATTACCGCTGGAAGGACGCGCCGGCCCGGCCGGTGCAACTCAAGATCGGAGAAGCCGCATGACGGTTCAGGAATTGATCGAGCATCTGGGAAGGTTCCCAAAGGACTTCGAGGTGGAAATCGACGACGGCATGGGATCAGCGTCGAGCGTTTTTAATCTGCAGGAGATTGCCATCAACTTCGAAAGCAAGGTGGTCAGGCTGTCATGACCTACCGACTGGTTGAAACCAGCATTTGGCTTGATCCCTGGTTCGAGGAAGCCGATCGGAACGAAAAACTTCTGTTCATCTACCTTTTCACGAACCCGTTCTGCAATTCTGCCGGAGCCACACAATACAGCCCGAGGCGTCTTTCTATCGAAACCGGCCTCTCAAAGGATGAGGTGGCCAGCTCTCTTCAAAAAATGGAGCAGGCGGGGAAAATCATCACGGATGGACCATGGATCGCCACCATCGCCTTCATCAAGCACCAGACTCGAAGCGGCAACTTCCAGCTTTCTGTCCTGAAAGCCATTTCCGAAATCCCGTCCGAAAAAATCAGGAACGCCCTGAACCAGGAGTATCTGAAGGTGGTAGGGGAAGATGGTCCGGCCGAACCGGTCAGGGGGAAGCAGGGCCGTTTCAAGAACAAGAAGGCAAGGTCCGAAAGCAACCCCGAAGCAA
>CAZKPI010000036.1:701-8870 GCA_964554555.1 uncultured bacterium | reverse complement strand
CCCCGAAGCAAGGGGGGTTGGTCACCGAAGCAACCCCGAAGCAAGGGGGGTTGGTCACCGAAGCAACCCCGAAGCAAGGGGGGTTGGTTACCGAAGCAACCCCGAAGCAAGGGGGGTTGGTTACCGAATTAACTCCGCTACAAGAGCAAGAGCAAGAGCAAGAGCAAGAGCAAGAGCAAGAGCAAGAGCAAGAGCAGCTTCCTCCCTACCCTCCTTCGTTCGATGCTTCGTCGAAGAACGACATCACCCACGCGAACGTCCTTCGGGCAATCGGTCGGACGGAAAAGGACTACCTCGGCGTGAAAGAGCAAACCATCCTGGACGACTTGGTTGACGAGGGGGCAACGCTTGCCGACTTCGAGGCCGCCCACCAGAAGACCGTGGCCAAGGGCCAGCCGAAGACCGGGTTGGCCTACCTGCGGAACATCGTGCGAGAGAAGATGGCCGAGAGGCTGAAAGCCGAGGAGGAGAAGCGGAAGACCGACGAATGGATCGCCGAAGATGCCGTGGTGGTCACCCCTGAACCGCCGCTACCGCTGAAGGAGCTGAAGCTATGACGAGCAGCGAACTCAATCAACTGATCGCCGATCTGATCGTGCTTTTCCCAGGCACCCTCGAGCCCCCGCAGGCGACCAAGGCCGCGTGGTTCAAGATCCTCGGCGACATTGATTACCAGATGGGCAAACGGGCCATCACCATCATCGGCCAGGAGGTCACAGCCCTTCCCCCGCGTGCCAACCTCGGAGCCCTCATTCGATCCAAGGCCGTCCCGGTCATCGGCCAGGCCACGATCGAAAACCACCTGAACTTCGCCGTCTACCTCGCCCGCACCAACGGCGAGGACCCATACGGCTACCTGCGCAAGGTGAACCCTCAGCTCCTCGAGCTGGCCGAACGTGCCGACCTGTTCGCCCGCGACCTGACCACCGAGGCCACCGGATTCAGGGTCCGCGACGTGGCCAGGCAGTTTGCCGAGCGGCGGGAGAACGAGAAGCGCGGGTTCACCCAAGTCGAGCCGCCGCCTCCCGGCCGGCAACTCCCTGCCCCCGGGCCCATGGAGCTGACCGACGAGGTCCGGCAGAAGGGCCTCGCCCACATCCGCGCCGCTCGAGAAAAATACGGATGGAAGGATCCAGGCCCGGCCAAGGTCGGAACCGTGGTGCAGGGAGTGCTCGACAACGTCCAGCGCGAAGAAGAGCAGCAGTGATGCGGAATCGCTTGGCGCCCAGGAAATGCCGCCGGTGCCGTCAGTGGTTCGTCCCCAGCCGACGCGACCAGGAATATTGCTGCGGGGTCTGCAAGCAAAAGTCCGCATACCTGCGCTGGAAGCTCAAGGAGGCCATGAAGCCATGACCGACGACACCCCCACCCCGATCGCGCAAGCCTACCTCGAAGCCCTGCGCCGCCTCATCGACGCCAAGGAAGGCCGGGGAGACATTACGCCGGAAGAGGCCCGCGCCGCGAAGTGCGGCCCGACCCACCACCTGGCCTGCGACTGCCGGGAGTGGCAGATCGAGCAGGAGCACCGGCGGCTGGAGGCGAGGCTGGCCGCAGAGGTCGCCGAGAACAACCGCATCCGCGATCGGCATAACGAGGCCAGGTGCCAGCTCGACAGGTGCCGCGCCGAGTTGCTGCGCGTGGCCGAGGCACTGAAGGCCGAGCAGGCCCTGGCGGATCGGCTGAAGAAAGAGCTCGACGCCAAGAGCGCGGAATGCGAGCGATTGCGTGATGCTTTGGATGACAGCCTCGCCACCACGTTGACCGAAGCCGAGCAGGCTGAGCTTCGGAAGGCACGGGCTGACGCGGACGCCGCAGAGGCACTAACTCACATGAGTGATCGAGTCGTTCTGTTCCCCGGCCTGCCGGAGAAGCCGTGCAACAACTGCAAGCACCGGGGCCGCATCCCCGGCAGTGCTGGAATTACAGACGGGTGCTACCGCCGTGGCGTCGTCTTGGGGATGCGGTATCCGGCCTGCTTCGAGGCAGAAACGAAAGAGGTGGGGAAATGATCTGTGCGATCTGTGACAAGACGTATGCTGACGCCGCACCATACATGGTGAGCGTATGCCCCGACTGCCGCCGCCACGCGGCAATCGGACGGGCGGTGGAGGCTTTCCCACCCGGAACCCGGATGCGGCACGGAAAGCAGGGGAACTGGTGGATCATCGTCGGGCTGCGAGACGAGTCGCATCATGGCCCCACCCCGCTCGACGCTCTCCGAAAGGCGGGGCTGTGCGATGAGTGAGCGAGTCATCCTGTTCCCGGCCCTGCCAGAAAATCCGTGCGACGAGTGCAGGCACAGAGGCAGAGAGACGTGGGAGGAGTATGTCCTCCGGCTCGGACGGGAGGCGATGGAGGATCTGGGCTGACGTGACCCCCCGCCTCCGATCCCCCGGCCGCTCCCGCGTAATCCCCATGGACGGGGAAGTGCTGGCCCGGAAAGAGCAGGCCGGCCAGGCCCACCGGATAGAGCCGGCCGCCAGGTCGTCCGAGGGGATCCCGGCCGTCCAGGCCCTCACCCCGGTCGAGCGGGACGTCTGGATCAGAGTCTCTCGAGGCGACCGGCAAAGGGACATCGCCATGGACCTTCGCCTCGACCGATCCACCGTGACGAAGATAGTGTCCGGGGTCCGCGAGAAGATCCACTTCCTGGTCAGGCTCCGCGACATCCTCATCCTTCGCGGCCCTGAGCTTCGCCGGTTCCTGGGGTGCGATCTACCGGGCCGGTGCCCGTGTGTCATGAGGTGTCGGCTGGCGCAGAGAGGCTGACCTCTTTCGCGAAACCTTCCAGAAGCATTCTGGGAGCGTTTCTCCAGTAACCTAGCCCCTGACCCTGGCCATGTGCCACTCCCCGCCCTCCATGATGAGGGATGGTGACCGGTAAAAATGGTAAGGAATGGCAAGCCACTGAGCCCCGCGGAGTGGGCCAGGGCCCGCGATATGGTGGTTGCCGGCTATGGTATCCGAGCGGCCGCCAGGGCTATCGGCGTCCACCATCAGACACTTCTGTACCGGGCCAAGCGAGAAAACTGGTACCGGCCCGACAAGCAGGTCGAGAGCATGCCTCCTCCTCCTCCGCCGAGGCCGCCCAAGGCGGACCAAGCTGGGCCGGCCCAGCTTGGAGGAGGCAAGGCGCCACCGGACCCCGCGGGGTTCGCCGAGGACCTGCTCTACTACCGGGCTCTCATTCGCTGGGCAACCGAGGGGCTGGCGACCCTCGCTCGGTTCACCCCGAATGTCCAAATGTGGTTGGTCGAGAAGCTGCCGAACGCCATCAAGGCCCTTTCCGCCGCCGAGATGGCTCGGCAACCCGTCCAGCCCGAGGACCTGGTCGCCAGGTTCGAGGCCAGGGTGCGCGAAATTTCCCGGCCTCCTTCAAGGCCGGCCGACATCGGCGAAACTCCGCCAGACGCCGAGGGCGGCGAGTGACGTCACCAGCCCCTACGCATCCCATCCCGTGGGGAGCGTCGTTCCTCCCCGGGCACTGTCATGTCGGGTCCCCGGCTTTCCACTGGGAGCTGGCTGATCTTCTCGACAGTCCATCTCGCCTTGTCGCCGCATGCTGTCCTCGCGGGCATGGAAAGACCACGGTCACCGATCTGCTGTGGATCCTTCACGGCGCCGCCCACCGCCTGTTCCGTTATGCCCTCCTGATCGCCGACACCCAGGAGCAGGCCGCCCAGTACCTCGACGAGATCCGGCATGAATGCGAAGACAACGAAATACTTCTGGCCGCCTACCCAGGGCTTTCGCAGGGGCCCATGTGGTCGCGCACCGACGTCATCTTCGCCAACGGGGCCCGCATCCAGGCCCTAGGCCGCGGGCAGAAAGTCCGCGGCCGGAAGCACCGAGGGCACCGACCCGACCTGGTCATCCTGGACGACGTCGAGAACGACGAGGCGGTGGAGACTCTGCACCAGAGGCAGAAACTTCGGCGGTGGTTCTACGGGGCGGTCATCCCTGCCCTGGGCCCTGAAGGCCGGGTGCGCGTGGTCGGGACGATTTTGCATCGGGATTCCCTGTTGTCGCGGTTGCTCAGAACCCGTGGGTGGACCCGCCGTATCTGGCGGGCCGTTCAGCATGACGGGACGGCCCTTTGGCCCGCGTGGCGATCGGCCGAGCGGCTACTCCGCGAGAAGGAGGACGCCAAGGCGGCCGGCCTCCTCGACCTGTGGTATCAGGAATACCAGGGGGTGTCGATGGCGCCAGAGGGTGCCGCGTTTAAGCCCGAGGACATCACTTACTTCGACTCGCTCCCAGATGACGCACGGTTCTACAAGAGCCTGTATGTCGATCCTGCCATATCGAAACGCGATAGCGCCGACTGGACCGGCTATACCGTGGTCTACGCCAGCCACGACGGTATTTGGTATGTGGTAGAGGCGTTCCGCCGTCGGCACGATCCAGCTGAGGTCCTGGCCATGGTCCGCCGGCTTCACGAGAAACACCGGCTTGACACGATCGGGATCGAATCGGTCGCCTACCAGAAGGCCCTGGTGTTCTGGGCCGAGTCCGACGCCCAGGCCCGCCTCGAGTATCTCCCGGTTGAAGCGGTCACCCCGGACGGAGATAAGCGCCGGCGGATTCTCGGGCTACAGCCGTTCTACCGTGCCCATCGCATCGTCCACCGGTCCGGCCTCGGAAGCCGGCTCGAGGAAGAGCTGCTGAACCTCGACGACCTTGACCACGAAGACCTCGCCGATTCCCTTGCCGGGCACCTGTCGATCACCATCCGACCCGAGCCCCCCAAGATGCGGGCGAAGAAGTATGCCGACCTGGGGAGCGATAAGGCCGCCAAACACCGCGACGAATTCCGCCGGCTCTCGCGCCTGAAGCGCCGCGGCATCGACCTGTCGCCCCTTGGTCAGGATATGTGCCACCTCCCGCCCTCCAGTGTGGAGGGTCATGATGGCGATTCAGGTTGATGACGGCACCCCCAAGCCGCTTCGGGAAATCCGAAGCGAGGCCGACCTCGTCGGCTGGATGCAGACCAACCGCGACCGCGAACGCGACCGCGTTCGGGCCGCTTGGGCCGAATGGGTTGAGAACCTGGCCGCCTTCCACAATCGCCCCGACCTTCGGGCGAGTTACGACCTCCGCACGCTCAGGCGGCTTTCGCCAAAGCAAGAGCGGGAGCTGGAGAACATCGTCGTCAACCTCGTCCAGCCGCACGTCAGAACCGTCGCCGCCAAGCACCAGAAGGCCAACCCCATCCTGAACGTCCTCCCATCCACATCTGACGAGGCCGACGTCCAGGCCGCCAAGGTCGGCGATCGGATGATCCTTTCCGAGTGGCGGCAACAACGGATGGATCAGCGCCGGCTCGAGGCCGCAGTCTGGCTCGGGTGCGTTGGCAACGCATTCTGGCACACCTTCTACAACCGAGACGCCGGCCCCCAGGTCTTCCAGGGCGTGGCCGTCGGCCAGATCGAGACCGTGACGGTGTCCCCCTTCAAGGTCGTCGTTGAGCCCCACCGGACGTCGATCGACAAAGCCCGGTGGTGCATGGTCGATGAGATGCAGCCCATCGAGGTGTTGCAGGCCGCCTACGCCAGGGAGTATCTGGCGCGTACCGGCGAGGAACTGCGGCTGTCATCGACCGACACCGACGAGGGTCAGAAGATTTTCAGCTACTCCGGCCCCGAGGGGAACCTCGGCGACCTACTTCTGTCGATGGTCGGTCTGCCCGGTCGCGATGATCTGAAGGACGAGGAATACGTCACCACCAGCACTCTCTACCATCTGCCGAGCCCGCGGTTCCCCGAAGGCATGTATGCCATCCTCGCCGGCCGGAAATTGCTTCACGTCGGGCGGTTCCCCTACCGCGATACGCAGTCCGGGCGCGTTCTCCCGTGGCTTCCCGTGTTTCACTTCAAGGAAGTGCTGTGCCCTTGGCGCCTGCTGGGAGACACCACGGCCACCCACGTCAAACAGGCGCAGGACGTCTACAACGAACTCAGGAACATCGAACTCAAGACACTCAAGGACCGCGCTGCACCGAAGTTATTCGTCCCCGAGGGCGTCTACCTCGACGAGAACGCGGCCCTCGACCGCGAGTCGCGCATCGTCAGGTATCGTCCGAAGCAGGGGATGCCCGTGCCCGAATGGGCCCGCGGAGACTCCCCGCCCGCATCACTGACCAACAGCATGAGCCAGGCTCTCGAGGAGGCGAACCGCTCCTCCGGCATCAACGAGCCGACCCGGGGGAACGCCACCCCGAACGCAACGAGCGGCCGGGCGATCCTGGCGCTGCAGGACCAGGACGATACCCGCATGGGGCTGTCGGTCAAACTGTCCGAGGACGAATACTCTCGCTGGGGATCGACGGTCCTGTTCATGGCCAAGCAGTTCTACAGCGAGCCCAGGAAATACTCGGTGTCCGGCGATGCCCTTCGGAACGGAGTCTGGTTCTTCGACCGCGCCCAACTGCGCGACTGCACTGACGTGGTCTGTCAGGCCGGATCGGCGATGCCGCAGAACAAGGTCGCCAAGCAGCAGAACGTGATGGGGTTCTTCCAGGCCGGGATCCTCGGCAACCCGCAGGATCCCGAGGCCCAAATCCGGGCCCGTCGGATGCTCGAGTTCGGCCAGCACGAAGACCTTCACGATGACGACGCCATGGACGAGGGCGTGGCCGAGAAGGAAAACGAGGCCATGGTGGCCCTGGCCGGGCAGGCTGTCCAGGCCGGCATCATGGACCCGATGCTGATCGCCGCAGGCGTTGCCCAGGCTGGAATCGCTCCCGAGCGATGGGACAACCACGGCGTCCACATCAAGTGTCACCTCCGCCGGTTCAAGATGGCCGGAGTCCGAGACAACCCAGTATTCCGGCTGGTCATTCAGACGCACATCGACATGCACACCATGGCGATGCAGGGCGGGTCGATCCCCACCAACAGCCCGCAGGCGGTGCAGGATGGCCTGGGCGCCCAGGAAGCTCGGCAAGGCCCTACGCAGACGGCCCCGGCCCAAGAAGCTGGGAAGGTGGCACCTGTGGCCCTCCAAAGTGGAGACCATAAATCTCCGAACGATCTGCAAATCACCCCAGGTGACGTAGGAGGCAATCAGTAAGGCATGTTGAGGAACAAATTCGGACGATCGATCTGCTTCGCGCCGGACTTCGGAGCCGGCTCGGGTGGCGCTCCTGCCCCCGCGGCGCCCCCTGCCGCGGCTCCGGCCGCTCCGATGGCTTCTCCGGCTCCCGCACCAGCTCCGGTCGCATCGGCTCCCGCTCCGGTCGCATCGGCTCCCGCTCCGGCCGCATCGGAATCGACGTTCAGGGACCAGCTCAGGAAACTCGCCCAGGCCGGCGTGCGGTCAATGACCCGCCGCCTCGAGGCGGAACCCGGCCAGCCAGACTCGTCGTACTCCCATCTCCAGGACCGGCAACCCGAAACCCGGCCACTGCCCGACAACCTCGTTGCGCCTGGCGCTCCGGCCTCTGCCGAGCCTGCGGTCGCCACGGCTCCGGCTGACCAACCCGCTGCTCCGCCTGTTGGCGAACAGCCTGCCGCGTCGGCAGTCCAGCAGCCTCCGGTCGGATCCGATGGGCCAACCACCCCGGCCGAGGACGCCATCAAACCCACGGTCGAGGCGGTCATCACGGGATTCGACGGGAAGCCCTACAAGTTCTCCCACGACCAGCTCCGCGACATCATCAAGGGCTATTTCCACTACGAGTCGCAGTTCCAGCCGATCCAGCAGAAGATCGAAGCCGACCGGGCCGAGATCGCCAAGGCACGCCAAGAACTCGAAGCCCAGATGAAATCCGACGACGGTTTGATTTTAAGCTACCTGAAGAAGTCAGAGACGTTCAAAAACCGCGTTCTATCGCTGATCGACGATGTTCCCGACCTGTCTGAAAGCTTCCGACAGGGGACCCAGGACATTGCGCTGAAGGAGCTCGAGGAGAAGGTTGCCGCCCTGGAAAAGCAGCGCCAGGAGGAGGCCGCCGCCCAGGCCGAAGCCGCCAAACAGGCCCAGCTTGCCCAGGCGAACCAGGCTCGGCAAGCCGTCGTGGACAACGTCAAGGCCCGCGTTGAGTCCCTGAATTCCAACCTCAAACTCCCCGAGCGGACTCTCGAGGCTCTGACTGCTCGGGCCCTTCAGCTCGTCCAGTCCGGCCGTCTTCCGTTCCAGGCCGACGCTCTCGGCCAGTGGTTCCAGAAC
>CAZKPI010000036.1:0-643 GCA_964554555.1 uncultured bacterium | reverse complement strand
TCCCCCGAGCAACGGGGGAACTCCGCCACTCGCTCCTCAGGCCCCGTCGGTCGGTCGCGACCGGATCCGGGCCGTAGCCCAACGGCTCCGCTCTCTCGGGGCATCGTAAGGAAACAGCCGCCGCGTTCCAGGCGGTGGTCACATCAAGAAACGCTGATCAATAGGAGGATTTACGTATGTCCGCCGATCCTGCAACCCTGGCCGCTGTGAGCGACATCCTGCAGAACGACTACCTGCCCGGGATTCGCAACCAGTATTCGTACAAACGCGTGCTGGAAAACATTCTCGAGACTCGCACCGAAGAGGTCGCGGGTCTGCAGGCCATCATGGCCATCCGCATCGCCGGCAACCCCGGCATTGGCTACCGCGCCGACGACGGCAACCTGCCCAGCGCCGGGCGCCAGCAGTTTAAGCAGGTCGCCGTTCCCATGCGGTTCCTGTACGGTCGCTGCCAGTTCACCGGCCCGGCCATCTCCGCTTCCCGCTCGAACGCCACCGCCTTCGCGAAGGTGATGGAGGACGAAATGGAAAGCCTGACCAAGGACATTCGGAAGTTTTCCAACGCCATGAACTATGGCGACGGTCCCGGTGCCCTGGCCATCGTCGCCAGCGTCCCCGACGCCAACACCATCGTTGTTGATCG
>CAZKPI010000035.1:7727-17160 GCA_964554555.1 uncultured bacterium | reverse complement strand
TGGCCCGCGCCTGGCTTACGGCCCGGGCCACGGCGGCCCGCGAGGGCACCTGGGCGGCCGGGACCCCGCCTTCCTCGAACCCGCCGAAATCGTGTTCGCCACTGCGGGTGCGGGATTCCGCGCCCGCGGCGCGGGACCGGCCGCGCTGGCCCTCCGCCTGGCTGAAGGTCTGGGGGAGGAACGCGTTGAGGTTGAATTCGGCGGGCGGCAGGTGGAGAAGCTGGGCCAGTTCGTCGCGCAGTTTGTAGACCTCCTCGGGGGTCCATTGGCGGTCGGGGACCAACTGCTGGAGTTTCTTGATGGCGTTTTCCACCCGAAGTTCCGCGTAGTTCCCCATCAAAAGGCCCTGGAAGATGCCCAGCTCGTCGAGGATCTCGAGCGGATACTGGACCTCCTTTTCGCCGACGAATCCGCATCGGGCAAGCAGTTCCCGCAGGGTGTCGAAGACGGCGATCCGGGCCGCCTGGCTGTCGCGGGTGGTGCGGAACTCCTTGAGGAAGAGACTCCGCAGGTACTCGTAGGGCGGGGTTGCGGCAAAACATTCCAGGAACTTCTGCAGGGCCTTGCGGTGGCGGTCGGCGGCCTTGGCCACCTCAGGCGCCAGCCCGGTCTCGTTGGAGAACAGCTTCTCGATGACCTGGTCGGGTTGCCGGGTGTACTGCTCGAGGGTGGTGAAATGCCGGCTGAGCACCTCGCTGGTCTTGCCCTGGTAGATGCTTGACAAGATGATCAGGAAGAAATGGACGTTGGGGTCGAGGATTTCGCGCTCGAGCCAGCGCCACAGACCCCGCCGCACGTATTTGTTCCGCCGCTTCTGCAGGGTGGCCAGGGACTCGTGCACGATGGCTTCCTTCAAAGAGAGCAGGAGGTCCTTCGCGAAGACGGTCTTCTTCCCGCCGCGGGCTTCGCCTTCCTCCTCGTCACCTTCGGCAGAGGATTCGCCGAACAGGCGGCGCAGGGAGATCTCGAGAATCGGCACCTGGAGCCGGGAAGAGCCGAACGGTACCGACTCGTTGCCCTTCTTGACCAGCAGGATGGCCTTCTTGAGCCGGGCCAGGGGAATGTCGAACTCCTCGTGGAAATGGGCGGCCTTGGCGTCGAGGGTATACTTCTGGCCCTTGCCCAGGCAGGGCACCGACAGGTCGATCAGCAGGTAGCGCTGGGGTGTCTCCTTCTCCAGCTCGAAGACGAGGTCGATGACCTCGCCCTTGTCCTCGAAGGCCACGTCCGAGCGGAACAGTTTCCAGGAGCGGATCTTCCCGAACCGTTTCCGGATGATCGGGTTCAGCACCTGGATGTTCTGCAAAAGGGCCTGCTTGATCTGGAGGAACAACCGGTCGGCGTCCTCCGGGTTGAGGGGATTGGGGATGGAAAAGGATCTTGTCACAGACGGCAACTCCGTTGGGATGGGACCGGGGGGGAAAAGGTCCGGGCCCAAGATGGGTCGCACCGCCGCGGCGGTGTCGGACACGATGGGGTGGGTTGGCTGGAAATCGCTTGAATACCGATGGATCCGGGTGTGGTGGGTTGGGGCCGGGGCTCGCACCGCCTCTCGCGGGCTATCTTCCCGGCACGGTGAAGGAGATCACGTGGTGCAGGCCGAACCACGAGGTCGGCTCGACCCGGAGGTCCTGCAGATCGAAGGATTCGAGGATCGACAGCAGGTCGCGGTCGAGAGTGAAGAGGCCGATCCTGGCGAAGAGCGGGTGGAAGGTGTCCTCGATCCAGCTGAGGAGCGGGTTGGAGCTCCGGAGGTGGTTGAGGAGGACGACCCGGGCTCCCGGGCGGGCGACCCGCAGGATCTCGGCGATGGCCCGGTGGATGTCGGGAACCACCGTCAGGACGTAGGCGGCCATGATCCGGTCGAAGGAACCGTCGGGAAAGGCCATGGCCTGGACATCCATCTGCAGGAGGTCGACCGGGCAGGGGGCTTCCGTGACCGCCTTTTCCTTCGACCCTTGCAGCATGCCGTGGCTGTAGTCGAACGCCACCACCCGGATGTCGGGGGGGTAGTATTCGAAGCTCAGGCCGGTACCGACACCGATCTCGAGGACGGTGTCGCCCTCCGCGACCATGAGGGTCTCGACGGCCAGCCGCCGGCCGAACTCCAGCCAGGGCTTGAAAAACAGGTCATAGAAGGAACTACAGCGGTCGTAGGTCTGCCGGATGACAGTCGAAGTGATCAATCTGGTCTCCCGCGGGAAGATGGGGACATTCAACGGTAACACAGGCGGAGGGGAGGTGCAACGTACCATCCGCCAACCTTGCCGCGGGGTTCCCTGACCCGGTTCTGCCCCCGATGGGAGGCCGAACGGACGGCGGGCATTCCCCGGCCTTGGTCGCCGCCTGGCCGGCCCGCCGGGGACGTTTTCGCGAGGCTGGCGTTGACCGGTGGGCCAGACCACCGCGGCCAATCAGGGGTGGGGGATTCCCTGGATGATCGGCCCCTCTGTGGTTCAAGGGGGCGGCCGGATGGTTGTTCCCGCGAATCCTGTGGTATCGTGTCGGTGGTGAGAGGTGATCAAGTGGAATCTCTGGTGCTCGTGTCTTCCCGCCCCGCCTTGGGCGAGCGTCTGCTCTCGATTCTGGGGGAAACCAGGCCCCCCCCGCCGGCTCTGGTCGCCCTGACCACCCACGAAGAGGCCATCACCCATCTCGAGCTGGAGATGCCGGAGCTGTTCTTCCTCGACGTGTCGGACCCCGCTCTCGATCCGTGGCGGTTCCTGGAAGCCGTCCAGGCCGACTCCTGGCTGATGCAGGGCGGCATCGTGGCGGTCGGGGAGGGGTTCGCCGACCTGCGCCGTCTCGAGGAGTTTCGGGGGGCCAACCTCGTGGTCAGCATGACCACGGGGCAACTGCCGGGCGGGCTGGCCAAAATCCTGGAGATTGTCCAAAACAACCGGCGGCTTCTGCACCAGATCGATCTGAACTCTGACCTTGTCCGGGACATCTCCGGCTCCTTTCAGCTCGGCAACGATCTCATCGAGGTCTCCTGCTACGCCAACCTTTTGGCCAACTTCCTGTATGCCTCCAACCGGATCGACCTGGAACAGAAAAACGCCCTGGTCATGATCCTCGTCGAGATGTTGACCAACGCGGTCGAACACGGCAACTGCGGCATCTCCTACGACGAGAAGACCGCCTGGCTGGCCGCCGGCCGGTTCATGCACGAGCTGGTGGAGTCCCGCAACCAGGATCCCGCCGTCGCCCGCCGCCGGGTGCTGTTCGAGTATGTCCTCGGCACCGATGCGGCCCGTTTCCTGGTCGCCGACGAGGGGGCCGGCTTCGACTGGCGTTCCCGCCTGGGCGGCGCGGGGGCCCTTCCTGCCCTCGAACTGCACGGCCGGGGCATCACCCTCACCCGGGCCTGGACACAGAACCTGCAATACAACGAGAAAGGGAACGAGGTTCGCTTCTCGGTCGCCTACAGCACGTCGGGAACCCCTCTCACCCCCGCCGCCTTCCGGGAATTGCGTCACCGCGAAGTGAAGGCCGGCGAGGAGGTGTTCCGGGCCGGCGATCCCAGCGACAGCCTGTACTACATCGTCAAGGGCCGGTTCGAGGTGATCGCCCCCTCGGGCGAGGTGGTGGGAACGCTTGCCCCCGACGACCTGTTCATGGGGGAGATGTCGTTTCTGCTCAACAGCCACCGGTCGGCCAGCGTCCGGGCGGTCACCGAGGGACGGCTGATCCGGGTCACCAAGCGGGAGTTCGTCGAGGCGGTCCGCCGCAAGCCGCATTTTGCCCTGATGCTCAGCCGCCTGCTGGCCCGGCGCCTGTCGCGGTTGAACGCCCGCTTCCGGTCGGGGGGTACCGGGCCCTGACGGCCGGCGGGGGCGCCTGACGGGGGCGCCTGCGGGGTGCGGCGCCCCCGCCATGCCGCCAGGTGGTCCCTTCCCGGGAAGTCCTTCCCTGGACAGGTCTGCCCCTCTCTGGTATGATGCCCCCAGGATCACTGACCCAATGGTACGACCCCTTTATCCGCGCCCCAAGAACAAGCCCGACGCCGCTCCCGAAGCCCCCTGGTGGAGGAACCCCTCCCTCCTTGTCGCCGGGCTCGGCGTTCTGCTCCTGGCTCTGGTCACCGTCTTCCATTTCGGCGCCTCGGGCCGGAGCATCGACCCCACCGCCACGCCTGCCGGCAAGCATAGTGAGGACGGCGGCTGGTTCTCCTTCCTGCGCCCCTCCAAACTCTTTCGCCCGAAGAATATCCAGGTCATCGAGGCGGAGGAGTGGGCCAACCTCGATCTCGGGTCCGGCCCGGTCGAGGCGGTGGCAGGCCTGAAGGCCGAGAACTACCGCGAAAAACGGCGGCTGTACGCCTTCCAGAAATACGAGGCCGCCCGCCAGCTGGCCCGGGAGAGGGAGGACGAGAAGGCCGAGTTCTACCGGCGCCGTTCGACCCCGACCGCCCAGAACCTGCGGGAAGCGCTGACCGCGCTCGAGGATTCCGACAACCTGGGCATCATGAAGCTCGAGACCCTGCTGAACAACGAACTCCTGAAGTCGGGCGGCAAATCCGAGAACCTCGACATCCTGATCTTTGCCTTCCAGAACCTCGGCGACTCCTATACCCGCAAGAACATGAAGAAGAAGGCGAAGGATGCCTATCTGAACGCCTTCCGCCTCATCAAGGAGAAGGCCCCCTCCGAGGAGGGGGCCAACTGGGACGGAGTGATCGCCGAGATCGAGAAGCTCGACGCTACATCTCCCGGCAATTGAGAATGCAGTTCTCCGTGATGGGCACGTTCTGCTCCAGCAGAGGTTTGACCTCCGCGATGGGGCGCATGATCACGAACCGCCGGGTTTCCTGGGGAAGCAGGTTGAGTTCGTCGTGATTCAGCTTCTCGGACAACTGCTGGGAGTTGGCGGGCTGGCTGACGAAGGTCGGGAAGATGCGCACATGCGGGATCTCCCGGTCGGTGGTGTTGACCACGTAGCCGCCGATGTAGACGTTGCGGCGGTCGATCTGGACGCCGGTCTTCTTGACCACCACGGCGGCCGCCTGCTCCGGGGCGACGGGCAGGTACACCTCGCCGGCCCGCTTGTAGGCGAACACCTTTGCCGGCTTGAGGATCTCCTGGGTCTTTTTGGCCGCCTGGGCGAAGTGACTGTTGAAGGACAAGGCAATGAATGAGGCCGCGATGAGCCCGAGATGCTTGCGATCGATCTTCATCCTCATGATGGGCACCCCCCTGTTCGACGGACAGTTTTTTCATATGACCTATCGGCCGAACGGCGGGGGGAGTTTACCCCTTTTGCGGGAAAACCCCGTTCCCCCGCGAGTACATGCGGCCCGGCGGCGGGCCGTCTTCCCGGGCGGTCCCCGGGGCATCACCCTGGTCGAGATCCTGGTGGCGATCTCGGTTGCCTCGCTGGTGATGCTGCCCATCATCCTGCTGTTCGGCATTTCCGAGAAGGTGACCTACAAGAGCATCAACGAGGTGGTGGCCTCCAACCTCGCCCTGCAGAAGATCGAGGAACTGAAGAGCCGCCCCTTTGCCCAATTGCGGCAGTTGATCGAGGCCGCCGCCCCTGACCCGGTCGACGGGCCCTTCAGCGAGGTGAAGTTCCCGCTCGAGCTGAACGGGGTCTGGAACACCCCCGGGGTCGAGTATGCCCGCGAGGCCTCCCTCGCCTTCTACCCGAATGTCGACCCCTCGCCTGCCGACCCTGACTACGAGATGCAGAAGCGCCGCATCCGGATCCGGGTGGTGGTCAAATTCATCGAGAAGGTCATGGGGCCCGACGCCAAGGAGAAATCCTGCGAACTGGCCACCCTGGTGGCCGACGAAACCCTGGGGGCCGGCCTGAACGCCTCGTTCTCCCCATCCCTCCCCACCGGAGGAACCACGCCATGAATGCCCGTCCCTTCCCCGGCCTCTCTTCCCGCGCCTCCCGGGCGGCCGCTACCCTGGTCGAGGTCATCATGTCGCTGTTGATCTTTTCCATCCTTCTCGGCATCGGCTATACCTTCCTCAGCCGGACCTTCACCAGCATGGAACGCCAGCGCCAGTCGCTTGACACCATGCACGAGGCCCGCAATTTCCTGATGCTGATCGAACGCGACCTTCGCGAGATGACCCGCCTGGTCTCGCTCGACACCATTTTCAAGGACCACCTGTTCGTCGAGGAGAACGCCCTGTTCTACTCGATGGAACTCGAGATTCCCCTCCGCAAGGGGGATGGCTACACGACCGTCACCTACACCTACGAAGGGCCCACCGGCTACCAGGATTCCCCCACCCGCGAGAAGATCATCTACCGTCAGGAGAAGGGCGGGGTCAAAAAAGCCCTCATCACCAAACAGATGAACTACCTGAAAGTCTGGGGCACCGACGGCACCATCTTCCGCAACCGCGGGGTGAACGAATCCCTGGCGGACTACCGGACCTATCTCGGTCCCCATTATTACCATCCGTCGAATCCGTATCCCAACGGACTCAACGACCTGGCCAAGGTCCGCGGCATCGAGGTCCAGCTCTGCATGCACGAGATGTTCGACGCCGCCGGCAAGCCGGTCAAGGACCGCACCTTTGTGACCCGCATCTATTCCCGGGTCCTGAACGCCAAATACGAATAGTTCCAAACCCCGAGGAGCCGCCCAATGGATACCGCCACCGTTCGCCGCACGTTCATCGAATTCTTCCAGGGGAAGGGGCACACCTTCGTCCCCAGCTCGCCCGTCGTTCCCCAGGACGACCCGACCCTGCTGTTCGCCAATGCCGGCATGAACCAGTTCAAGCCCATTTTCCTGGGCCAGGTCTCGCCCGACAGCCCGATGGGCCGCCTGCGGCGCGCCGCCAACAGCCAGAAGTGCATCCGGGCCGGGGGAAAGCACAACGACCTCGAGGACGTCGGCCGCGACACCTACCACCACACCTTTTTCGAGATGCTTGGCAACTGGAGCTTCGGCGACTATTTCAAGAAGGAAGCCATCGCCTGGGCCTGGGAACTGCTGACCAAGGTCTACGGCATCGCCCCCGACCGCCTCTATGCCACCTACTTCCAGGGTGATCCCGCCCAGGGCCTGGAGAAGGACGAGGAGACCCGCCAGCTCTGGCTGCAGTATCTGCCCGCCGACCGCGTCCTGCCCGGCAACATGAAGGACAATTTCTGGGAAATGGGGGAGACCGGCCCCTGCGGCCCGTGCAGTGAGATCCATTACGACCGGGTCGGGGGCCGCAACGCCGCCGCCCTCGTCAACACCGGCGATCCCAACGTCATCGAGATCTGGAACAACGTGTTCATCCAGTTCAACCGCAAGGAAGGGGGCGCCCTTGATCCCCTGCCGGCCAAGCACGTCGATACCGGCATGGGTCTCGAGCGGCTCGTGTCGGTCCTGCAGAACAAAAGTTCAAACTACGACACCGACGTCTTCGCCCCCCTGTTCGAGGCGATCAAAAAGGAGACCGGCGCCCGCCCCTATTCGGGGAAGCTCGGGGCCGACGACCCCGACAACGTCGATACCGCCTACCGCGTCGTTGCCGACCACATCCGCACCCTGACCATGGCCCTGACCGACGGGGCGGTGCCGGGCAACCTCGGGCGGGGCTACGTTCTGCGCCGCATCCTCCGCCGGGCGGTGCGCTACGGCCGGCAGATGCTGAACGCCCCTGACGGCTTCTTCAGCCGCCTGGTGCCCGTGGTGGTTGATCACCTCGGCCAGGCCTTCCCCGAACTGCGCCGCGACCCCAAGAGCGTCATGGCCATCATCCGCGAGGAGGAGGAGAGCTTCGGCCGCACCCTCGACCGCGGCCTCAAGCTGTTCGCCAAGCTGGTCGACGGCCTGCCCCCCGGCGGCGTCATTCCCGGCACCGAGGCCTTCAAGCTCTACGACACCTACGGCTTCCCTGTCGACCTGACCGCCCTGATGGCGGCCGAACGTTCGCTGTCGGTCGACATGGCCGGGTTCGAGACCGAGATCGAGAAACAGCGCGAGCGCGGCCGGGCCAGCGTCCTGGCCGCCGTCTCGGCCGACAGCTTCAAGAACCTCGAGACCGGCGGACTGCCTTCCACCCGCTTCGTCGGCTACACGGCCATGGCCGCCGAGGGGAAGGTGCTGAAGGTGTTCCCCGGCGAGGGCGACAAGCCCTCGATTGTCGTCACCGACACCACCCCGTTCTACGCCGCCAGCGGCGGCCAGGTTGGCGACGTCGGGCAGATCACCGGCGGCCGGGCGGTCTTCGAGGTGGTCACCACCGAGAAGAACGGCGAGGTCTTCCTGCATCTGGGCCGGTGGGCCGATCAGGCACGGTTCCAGGAGGGGGAAAAGGTGCGGCTCGAGGTCAACACCCGTCTGCGCCGGCCCACCATGCGCAACCATACCGCGACCCACCTTCTGCACAAGGCCCTGCGGGAGATCCTGGGCCCCCACGTCAAGCAGGCCGGTTCCCTGGTTGCCCCCGACCGCCTGCGGTTCGACTTCTCGCACTTCCAGGGCATTCCGGCCGACACCCTGGCCGCCATCGAGAACCGGGTCAACGAGAAGGTCCTCGAGAACCTGCCGGTCTCGGTGCAGGAAATGGCCTATGACGACGCGGTCAAGAGCGGGGCCATGGCCCTGTTCGGCGAAAAATACGGCGACGTGGTCCGGCTGATCCAGGTCGGCGACTATTCGAAGGAACTGTGCGGCGGCACCCACCTGAACCGCTCCGGCGAGATCGGCCTGTTCCGCATCGTGTCGGAATCCTCGATCGCCGCCGGGGTGCGCCGCATCGAGGCCATCACGGGCGAGGCGGTTCTGGAGCGGTTGCGGGCGGTCGAACGCGAGGAGCACCTCCTGGCCGGCCTGCTCGAGTGCGAGCCCAAGGCCCTGACCGCCCGCGCCGGCAAGCTCCTGGAGGAACTGAAGGACCTGCGCAAGGAACTCGAGGCGGTGCGGCAGAACGACGTGCGCGGCCGGCTCGAGAAGATCCGCTCCCAGGCCCGCGCCATCGGCGAGGTGAAGGCGATCATCGCCCGGACCGACGGCCTCACCGTCGAGGAGATGAAGCAGATCGCCGACGACCTGCTGGCCAACACCCAGAACGGGGTGGCCCTGCTGGCGGGCGGCGGCGACAAGGCCAACTTCGTGCTGAAGGTGACCAAAGACCTGAATTCCCGCGGCGTCAATGCCGGCGCCCTGATCCGCGAGATCGCCAAGGTGGCGGGCGGGGGCGGCGGCGGCCGGCCCGACATGGCCACCGCCGGCGGCAAGGACGTGGCCAGGATCGACGAGGCTCTGGCCAAGGGCGAGGAACTTCTGCGCGCCGCCCTCAAGGCATGAGCCGGTCAGGGAGGGGGCGGTGAAATTCGTCGCCCTCGACATCGGCACGAAGCGGATCGGCGTGGCCACCTGCGACCGGCTCGAGGTGGCGGCGACCCCGCATTCGGTGATCCCCGCCGGCAAGCAGGCCCCGGCGCTGGTCGCCGCCCTGGTCGCCCGCGAGGA
>CAZKPI010000035.1:0-7717 GCA_964554555.1 uncultured bacterium | reverse complement strand
GGTCGTCGGCTGGCCGGTTTCGCTCAGCGGCCAGGAGGGGGAGAACTGCCGCTGGGTCAGGGAGTTCGTCGACCGCCTGCGGCCTCTGCTGACCGTTCCTCTGGAAATGGCCGACGAGCGGTTCACCACCAGCCTGGCCGAGGCCAGCCTGATCGAGGCCGGTCTGCGCCGCGAACGCCGCAAGGAACTGCGCGACGCGGTCTCGGCCGCTCTCATCCTGAAATCCTTTCTCGATGCGCGCCGCCACCGCCAACCCCCCGCCCCACCGGGCGGGCCGCCCCCTTCCCCGCCGAATGAGGGTTGACCGGGCGGGGCGGCTGGCTTATCCTCATCCCGCAGGCCGGCGGCCGACCACGGCCCCGCCTTCCATCCCGCGAACGATCCGACGGAGAACCGCATGAGCGACCTGAAATACCGCTGTGTCCTGTTTTGTGAAGATATCCGCCAGGAGACCGGCGGCCGGGTGAGCCTGATGGGGGTCCTGGGGGCCCGCCTCTACGTGCAGGAGTTCCCGCTGATGTTTCCCAAGTTCTGCCTGTTCGTGGAATGGGGCGAGCTGACCGGCAAGTTCCAGGTGCGCCTGAACATCATCCCCCCGGAAGGGGTCAGCGTGCCGCGCGTCAACCCCACCGCGCAGATCCAGGGCCAGCCCGGGCTGATCGCCCGGTCGATGATCGTCCTCAACAGCTTCGTCTTCCCGGCCCCCGGCCGCTACGTCTTCGAGTTCTGGGCGGACGACGTGTGCGTGGGCAGTGAACCCTTCGTCATCGAACGGTTCGAGGCCCCGCCGAAGGTCACCAACTGAACGCGGAGGGACGCATGGCGAGCGACCGGACCGTGTCGGCGGCCCCGCCGGCCGCCCCGGCCCCGCGGGGCGGGGCGGGGGGAACCGCGGCGCCAGGCTTCGTCGAACTCCTGGAAAGCGCGTATGCGCAGGCGGAAACCTTTGCCGACAAGGTGATGCCTGTCGTCCGGGCCCAGCCCGAGGCGACCCTGCCGGTGCTGGTGCGCGCCTTCGAGTCGCCCAACGTGGTGGCCAAGAATCTGGTGGCCGACCTGTTCCGCGGCCCCCTGCGGGACAGCGCCCCCCGGGTCCTCCTGCCTGAGCTCGAAGGGCTCAGCGCGGAACGGTTCTCCTGGGCCTCGGTCCTCCTGGCCGACCTGCAATGTGCCGAGGCGGTTCCCCTCCTGGTGCGGGCCCTGTCCGGCCGGCCCACCCCCACGGTGCTGGCGGCCCTGCGTGCCCTGGCCCGGTTCGACCGCCCGGAAGCCCGCGAGGCCATCCTCGGGTTCTACCTGACCGCCCGCGACGAGGTGCAGATCGCCTCCTCCATCCGGATCCTGGCCGGGCTCGCCCCGTGGCTGGTGCCGAAGATGCTCGAGCGGTACCCGGCCCTGGACAAACCCCGCCGGGCCTGGGTGCTCAAGTTCCTGGCCGAGATCGGGGCCGAGGAGGCCCTGACCACCTTCGCCGGCACGCTGGCCACCGATCCCTGTGATCTCGGCCTGTTCTGCATCAAGGGCCTCGGCAAGATCGGCACCGCCCCGGCGGTGCAGGCCCTGGTACCGCTGTTGGGGCACCCCGAGTGGTTTCTGCGCAAGAAGACGGTCGAGGCCCTCGGGCAGGCCCGGTCGGCTGAGGCCATCGCCCCGTTGATCAAGGCGCTGACCGATCCCTCTGTGCAGGTGCGGGCGGCGGCGGTGGAAAGCCTGAGCAAGGTGGGGGGGCGCGGGCCGGGCATCATCATCGAGGCCCTGGCCAAGGCCAGCCACGAACAGAAGATCGGGCTGATCCGGGCCATGGGGCAGATCCGGGACCGCGCCTTTCTGCCCGTCCTGATCAAGACGCTCGAGGACCGCCGCCTGTTGTTCTTCAGCCTGGATGCCCTGGGCGATCTCGGCCTGCCCGAGGCCGGCGAGGCGCTCCGGCCCTTCCTGGAGGACCCCGAGTGGTTCAACCGCATGAACGCCCTTGAGGCCCTGGCCAAGCTCAAACTGCCCAACATCGCCGACCTGGCCCAGTCGTGCCTGGAGGACCCCAATGACATGGTGCGCAATGCCGCCAGCCGCATCATGTCCCGTCACCACCAGACCGGCTGACCCCTGGCTGATCCCGGGGGGAGCCCCGGCTTTGGCGGAGCGTCCAGGGCCTTGCCGCGGCTGGCCGGGCCCGCCCCCTGCTGGTATAATCCCCAGGAGCCCGCCGCGGCGGGCATCTGCTTGCGAGGTTGGCATGACCGCACGTTCTGAACCCCTTCCGGGCGGGACCCTCCCCATCCGCCCCTCCGGCCGGCCGGGCGGGATCGGGCCCGCTTCGTGAGCCTGGTCACGGAACCAGGGACCGCCGCCGACCGGCCGGCCCCGCCGCCCGAGCGGGCGGGGGCCTGGGGTCGGCTGGCGCTCGTCTTCCTGCCCTTCCTGCTTCTCGACCTGCTGGGCGAGGTCTTCCTGGCCAACCGCCAGGAGGGCGTGGACACCGCCTTCCGTCTGCAGGCCCAGGAGTTTCTGGAGCGGCTGGCCGTCCGGGGGGACGAGGATTTGTATGCCCCCCTCCGGTTGCGGCGGCTGTGGCGGGCCTGGGGGCGCACCTCCCCGCGCCGGCGGCCGCTCCTCGTCAAATCCTTCGTCGGCGGGCTTGGGCGGGGGCTGGACTGCGAGATCTACGGCTTCGACGCCGCCGGCGGCCTGGTTCCCGACCTCTGTCACCAACCGGGCAACCGCTGGCTGGCGCGGACCCTCTTCGCCGAGCTGGCCCGTCCCGCCGGCGGGAAGGGGGCCCTGGATGCGGCCGGCCACCGGCGCCTGGAGCGCGCCCTGGTGCAGACCTTTGGCTACGGCTGGTCGGTCGCCGCCTTTCAGCGGCATCAGGGGCGGGTGGCGCGCATCAGCCTGCGCGGGAAGGAACGGTGGGTGACCTGGGACCACTGGCCGGATGGTGGTTTCCTGGCCATCTGTCGGGGCATTCCGCCGGTGGCGACCCGTCTTCTGCAGGGTCTGCGGCAGGAACCGGGCGGCGGTTGGCCCGGACTCGTCTGGGGAAGCGGGGTTCCCGCCATCGCCGAATGGGAGGTGGGAGGGCCCGCCACCACCGACGAGGTGAAGGCCGTCTGGGAAGGCTTTTCGGTGGCGGGTGCCGAGGTCGGCGAAGTCTTCGACCGGTTCTACGTCTTCCGGCAGAATGCCCGCGGCCGGGTCACCTTTGGCGGGTTTCCCCGGCCGCCCAGCTGCCGGGCCCTTGCCGTCTGGATCTGGCGGGGGGTTACGGCCGCCGGGTTTCTGGCCGCCGCCTGGTTCCTGTGCTGGACCGGCGACCGCCTGGGGTCCATCCGCCGGCTGAGCGTCGGGCTGTTCCTCTACGCCGGGCTGATTCCCGGGGTGGGCATGATCCTGGGCGCCTCCCAGCTCCTGCAAAGCCGGGCGGCTGTTCTGGGGCACCAGGTCCAGCGCTTCCAGATGGAGATGCTCAACGATCTCGACACCCGGTTCCATGGCTTCCTGAAGACGCTGGGCGAGCAGGTGAGCCGGGTCACCCGCGCGCCCGCCTTCCCCGCCGATTTTGCGGCCGCGGCCCGGGCGGCCGGTCAGTGGGTGGGGGCGAATCCCGTGGCGCGGATGGAATTCCGGGGGCCCGGGGGCGAGTTCCTCTGGGCCAGCCATCCCGAACAGGGCGGATTGCAGGCCCTGTTGCCGGTGCTGACCCGTCTCATCCTGTCGCGGTGGGCCCCCGTCCGCTATCGGCCGCCAACCAGGGAAGCCGACAAGACCGCCGACCAGATCCTGGCCGTGCCCGACATCGGGATGGACACCCTGGCCAATTTCCCACGGTCCATGTTGCCCATCGACACCGGCGGCAAGTCCGCCTTCCTGTTCTGGGATTTGTTTCCCGACCCGGCCTGGCGGGCCGCCGTGGTGGCCTTCCTGTTCTCCCGGGAGAAACTGGTCCACCGCTATGTCCGCCAGCAGATGGGACAGCGGTGGTCCTACCAGGACACCCCCATCCGGGTCGAGGCCTACGATCTGGAACGGGGCGGGTGGCTCACCCCCTCCTTCCCCGGCCGCGGCACCCTGGTTCCCATCGTCATGCAGGCCACCCTGATGCGGCGGCCCAAGACCGGGCGAATCGAGCTGGGCGGGCAGGCCTGGTGGATGACCGTGGTGCCGGCGCGGAACCTGACCGGGATCTCCCTGGTGGGCCTGTTCCCTGATACCGCCTTTCGGCCCCGTTTGGATGCCCTCCGCTGGCGGATCGGTCTGGGGGGGGTGGTGGCCCTGGCCGTCGCCCTGGTGCTGGGCACGTTCATCGGCCGTCGTCTCCTGGCCCCGGTGGCCCATCTCGAACAGGGCGTGGAAGCCCTGCGGGCCCGCGACTTCGGGGCGTCGGTGCCGGTGGTCTCCCGCGACGAATTGGGGGATCTGGCCCGGGCGTTCAATTCCATGGTGGAGGAGATGCGGGAACTGGATGTCGCCCGGGCCGTGCAGGCCGGGTTGACCCCGCAGTCCTTCCCCGAAATCCCCGGCTACGACCTGCATGGGTTCACGATCTTTGCCGGCGACCTCGGCGGGGACTGCCTGGATGTGCGCCGCCTGCCGGACGGGCGATTGTTTCTCCTGGTCGGTGATGTCAGTGGGCATGGCGTCGGGTCGGCCCTGCTGATGGCCTTCAACAAAGCGCTTCTCAGCCTGTGGGCCCGTCAACCGTCTCCCGCGGCCGGCGACCTGTTCCGCCTGTTCGATCGGGCCCTGCGGCAGGGCAAGGGGGAACGGCGGTTCCTGGCCGCTTTCGGGGCTGTCCTCGACCCGGTCCGGCACGAACTGGAATACGTGTGCGGCGGACATCCGTTTCCCTTCCTCCGGCGCCGCGGCGGAGAGGTGACCCTGATCGGGGACCCCGCCTACCCCCTGGCCAGCCGGCATCGTGAAGAACCTGTCCGTCAGGGGCGGCTCCAGCTGGAGCCCGGTGACCTGATGTTCTTCTACACCGATGGCCTGGTGGAAGGGCTGGACGCGGGCGGTCAGCCCTATGGTTATGACGCCCTGGCCGCCTGGCTGAGGTCCTGGCGCCCAGGCCGGTCGGCCCGGGGTCTGCTCGAGGAATTCTGGACCGGCTTCCGGGCCGCCCGCCCGCGCCACGAAGACGACATCACGCTGGTGGCCCTCTGCCGGAAGGAGGAGGCATGACCACCGGGCCGGTGGCCGCGGAGGCATGGCCGGCCTGGGCCGGCCGCCGCGTGCTCCCCTTCCTGATCTTTGTGGTGGTGCCGCTGGCCATCGGCCTCGCCCTGCTCGTGACCGCTCTCGATCGCTGGGAGGAAACCGGCCGGCTCCGGGAGGACGCCGCCCTGACGGCCGCGCTGGACGGGGTCGTGGCGAGCCAGGACGGGGGCTTTCGGGCCGCCGAGGTGCTCCGGCTCGACCTGCAGGAGACCCGGAGCCGATTCACTCTGTACCGGGATTTCCTCAAGTGGAGCAAGCGCCTGCGGAGCGAATTCTTCCCCGGGCTGATCATGGTCTGCCACCAGTCGGGGCGGGAATTGTTTGCCACCGAGGAAACGCCCCTGCATCCCCTGTTCCGACAGATCCTCGCGGCCATGCCCCTGACCGGCTCGGCGTTCCGGGACGCCGCCGCCCGGCTCGACCCGGCCATCCGGCAGGCGTTCGGGCGGCACTGGTCGCTGGCGGGTCTGCAGCGCGCGAACGGCGAGTTCCTGCGCGTGCGGCACCAGGACAAACCCGGCCTGCTGTTCCTGGAATTCCACCCGCAGGGTCTGGCTCTGCTCTACTTCCTGCCCGACCTCGGTCCCCCCTTCCTGGAGGATTTTGACCGGCGGCGGGCGGCCGTGGCCGGGTGGCAGTCTGCCGTTGGCAAGGCGGTGCCCATGCTGGACCTCTGGTTCCCTCCGGCTGGTCGGTCCATCGAGGAGTTCAGGCTCGCCTGGTCGCTGGCGGAACGGTCGAGTCTGCGGCAGATCGAACGGAACGGCTTCCGCTGGCGATTCTTCCCCGACCGCTGGGGAAAGCTCACCTGTCTGGTCGTTCCCGCCGCGGCTGGCGGCCTGCGCTGGTTTGGACTGCCCCCGGTCGTCTGCCTGCTGGGACTGCTGGTGGCGGTCTGGGGCTGGCGCCTGACCGGCCGGTTCGACGCCGACGGGGGTGGGGACTTCCTGTCGATCGCCGTCCAACTGCGGGTGCTGTTCCTCTGCGTCACCTTCCTGCCCCTGCTGTCCGGCATCCTGCTCGGCTGGCTGGCTTTGCAGGACCAGGAGGACCGGCTGGAGGAGGCCGCCTTCACCGAGGGACTCCAGCACCTGAACGTGGTCGAAGGCGGCTATTCCAGCCAGCACCGGCAATTCCTGGCGCGCGCCCGGCAGGTGCGCCAGGTCATGGCCGACCCGGCGGTTGATTTCCGCAAGATCCGCGAGTGGACCCAGTGGCTGCACGACAGCCGGCTGGCCGAATTCTTCCACGTGCTCGATCAGGACGGGCGGATCCTCTTCACCACTCTCGACGAGGCGCGGGACGGCATGAAGGACGTCTTCCTCGTGCTGAGCCGGCTGGCCATGCGGGACATCATGCCCCACCGCCTGCCGGAAAAGAGCCGGACCCAGGTGTCGACCCTCGACCTGCTGGCCGAGGAGTGCGTGCTCAGCGAGGAACTCGGGTGGGGGGCCCTGGTCGCGAATCCCGGGGTCACCACGCCGCTGACCATGGGCCGTTCCACCGCCGAACTCTTTTGGGACGCCTATCCCGAGCTGGCCACTGGACCGGCCACCATCATGGTCACCAGCAACCGGCATTGGCTGTTGGGCCGCTACCTGGCCGACCGTCTCCGCTTCCAGAGCGGGAAGATCCGGATCGGCGTGGTGGACGCGTTCAGCGGCGACTTCCTGGAACCCCGGCCGCCCGGTGAGGCTGGGGCCCTGCGCGACCTCGTCGCCATTTGTGAGAAGAGCGGCCGCGTCGAGCGCCGGCGCCTGCCCCTGTCGTCCGGCCCGACCTGGGCGGTGGCCCAGGTGGAATCGGTGGCCGGCCGCTACGGACTGCTCGCCCTGCAGGACGCCCGGGAGGGGCTGGCCCCCCTCCTCCCTCTCCGCCTGGCCCTTGTCCTGGGGCTGGTTGCCTCCCTGCTGGTGGCCTGGCTGGTGGGAAGGATGCTCGCCGGGCTGTTCCTCGTCCCCATCCAGGATCTCTCCGCCGGCATCGAGGGGGTCCGCCTTGGACGAAGCGATGTTCGCATCCCCGTCCGGCGCCAGGACGAGTTCGGTGCCCTGGCCCGCACCTTCAACCGGATGATCGGCGAACTGAAGGAGCTGGAGATGGCCCGCGTCGTCCAGGCAGACCTGCTTCCTGCGGCCCTTCCCTCCCTCCCGGGCTTCTCCCTCGCGGCGGTGAACCGCACGGCCACCCGGCTGGGCGGGGACTACTATGATCTGGTGCCGTTGGTTGACGGGTCCTGGCTCCTGCTGGTCGGGGATGTCACCGGCCACGGGGTGCCGGCCGCCCTGGCCATGGCCATGGCCAAGGCCGGGGTGACCTTCCAGATGCTGGCCCGGAAAGCCTCCACGACGGATTTTCTGGAAGCCCTCAACCACGTGTTCTTCTCGGAACTCCGCGCCTCCCGCCGGTTCATGACCATGCTGGTGGGCATCCTCGACCCGGCCGCCCACCGCCTGGACCTGGAAAACTCCGGCCAGAATTTTCCTGTGCTGGTGCCAGGGTC
>CAZKPI010000034.1:9195-17166 GCA_964554555.1 uncultured bacterium | reverse complement strand
GAGAGGATGGGCCGCAAGCTTGGCGAGAAGATCCTGGCCAACCTGGCGGGGGCCCGGCAGGTGCCGCTGGCGCGGCTGATCGCCGCGCTGGGCATTCCCAACATCGGCACGGTGGCCGCCGAGAACATCGCGGTGGCCTGCGGGTTCTCCTTCCCGCGGTTCCGGGCGATGGACGAGGAGACCCTGCTGGGCATCCACGGGTTCGACCGCAAGCTGGCCGGGGCGGTGCGGGAGTATCTCGCCGCGCCCGCCCACCAGGCGTGGCTCGAATTCCTGCAGGGCTGGTGGCAGGGGCCGCCCGCCGGCGGGGACAGCGGTCCGCGCAGTCTGGCGCTGGCAGGGAAGACGTTCGTGATCACGGGCGAAGCGACGGTGCCGCGCCGTGACCTGGAGACGCTGGTCAAACAGCACGGCGGCCGTGTCGGCTCGGCGGTTTCGCCGAAGACGGACTATCTGGTGGTCGGTTCCCTGGCGGGCCCGGGGTACACCTCGAGCAAGAAGACGCGGGCCCAGGCGCTGGGGGTTCCCATCATCGACGAGCACGAACTGCAGAGGCTGGCGGCCGGCGGCGGGAAGGCCCATGGGTAGGACGGCCGGGCGGCTGGTCGAGGTTTTTCCCTCCATCCAGGGCGAGGGTTTGCAGGTCGGAACGATGCAGTTGTTCGTCCGGTTCGCGGGCTGTAACCTCGAATGCCGGCACTGCGACACCGCCCACCTGCGGTCGGCCGGGCCCGACTTCCCTTTGCACCCGTGGCCGGGCCGGCGGCCGGTGCGGATCGCCAACCCGGTCACGGTTGACCGCCTGCTGGAGGCCCTGGCGGAGGCCTACCCCCTGGCCGATTTCCACAGCATTTCGCTGACCGGGGGGGAGCCCCTGGCCCAGCCGGAGTTCCTGACCCGTCTGGCGGGGCGTCTGCACGAGCGGAACCGGCCGGTCTTCCTCGAGACCAACGGCACCCTGCCCGATCCGGTGCCCGCCCTGGTGCCCGTCGTTTCCTGCTGGAGCGTCGATCTGAAGCTGTCCCGGGGCTGGAACCTGCCGGCCGGGCTCCTGGCCAGGCACCGGCAGTTCATCGCCCGGCTCCCCCCGGAACGGACCTACCTGAAGCTGGTGCTCGACACCGACGACGACCCCGGGGACCTGCTCCGGCACCTGTCGCGCGGGGAGTTCCGGGCGTTCCCCCTCGTCCTTCAGCCTCTGGCCACCGGTCAGAGCACCCTTTCCGACTGGGACAGTTTTTCCATCCTCGAGTGGGTCCGGCTGTTGGGGCCGCATTTCCGCGAGGTCCGGTGGATCCCCCAGGTGCACAAGTTGTTGCGGATTCCCTGACGGTTGAGGTATCCTGGACTGATCAACGCCGTCGCCTGGCACCCGGCGATCTGGCCAATTTCCGAGGTTGACAATGGCACTGAACGAAAAACTCTTCTTCCCCAAGGAAATCGTCTGTCCGGTCTGCACCAAGCCCTTCACCCGCTACGCCCTGCGCAAGACCCAGTTCAGCCTGGACAAACGGGACATCGACTATCGCCCCACCTACCTCGGGGACATCAAGCCGCGGCTGTTCGCCATTTCCCTCTGCCCGCACTGCTTCTATGCCGCCGAAGACAAGTATTTCTGTCCGGCCATGAGCGAGGATGAGCGGCGCCGCAAGGATTATTTCGCGTCGCACAAATCCCAGTGGGAAGCCCAGAACCGCGTCAAAGCCGCCTCCTCCGGCCAGCAGATCTGGAAGGACCAGGCCTCCGAGAAGCTCAAGACGATGACCCCCGAGGAGCTGACCATCCTGCGCAAGATCAGCCCCCTTCTGCAGAAGGCGGCCGCGGACATCATCGCCAAGGGCAAACTCGCCAACGAACTGCAGAAGGAAGGCGACCTCGACACCGCGATCCGGGCCTGGGAACTGGCGGCCATCTGCTACAAGGCCCGGCGGGCCAACCACCGGATCCTCGGCTACACCTACCTCAACGGCGCCTGGACGGCCCGGGACTGCGCGGGCATGACCACCGACGAGAAGAAGAAGGAGGACTACGAGGCCTTCGAAACCGCCTTCCTGCGCGAGGCCGTCTCCTTCCTCACCATCACCAACAAGGCGACCAGCATCGAGGACCAGTTCATGCCCGACGGGACGCGCATCGCCAAGGAGAACCTGCCCGAATCGCGCATTTTCGAGATCATGTACATCCTTGCCGGCGCCAACCGCCTGCTGGGCAACATCGAGGAGAGCAACAAATACCTCGAGCAGATCATCTACGGCGGCGGCAGTGCCCAGGGTGTCATGCTCTGGTTCGTCAAGCAGGCGCGCGACATGCGGGCCGATTCCAGCGGGACTGGTTCCACCGAGGGCGAACCGCCGCCGGAGGACGCCCCGTCCGACGAGCAGGGCTGACGCCTTCCGGTTCCTGCCCGCGGTGCCGCCGCTCCCACGCCAGTCGTGCGGGGGGGCGGCGGTCCCTTTCCGGGGATCATGGCCGGATTCCTGGTATAATGGGGAAAGAGAGGCTGGTGGAGAGATGGGGCGCATGTCGGGACCCGGAATTGGCGGTCAGCGGGCGGGCATTTCCCTGGTGGAGATCATTCTCGCCATCAGCCTGTTCGTGCTGGCGTTCGTTCCCGTCCTGCGCCTGTTGACCGAGAGCGGGATGTCGCAACAGCGAATGATCCGCGATTACCCGGTGGCCATGAACGTGGCCGAGCGGGTGGTGAACGGCATCGAGAACGAGATCGAGGCCGGCCGGTTCGACCCCGCCGTTTTCCAGTCCCCCGACCCGGAGGGGGTCGATGTCACCGAAATGGTGCTGGCCAACCGGAACGTCTGCGATGCCGTCAAGAACATCACCGGCGCCGACCCGCAGGCCTCGGCGAAATTCATGCCGGCCTTCCAGGTCAAGCTGTCGACCCGCCCGTGGCCCGACCCGAACCTGATCGAGATCCGCCTGACCTTCCGCTGGTCAGACCGGAAGGAGGCCCAGCCGGGGAAGTTCCGGCATGTCCTCGAATTGGGCCTGCTCAAGAACAAGTTCTGAGGAGGGGATGGCCATGCGGCGCCGTTCCGGGTTCACCTTCACCGAGCTGATGGTGTGGGCGATCCTGTTCGCGCTGTTCATGGGCCTCGCCGGCGGCATCTTCTGGTGGTCGCGGCGGTCGCTGGCCAGCGTCCAGCGGCTGGAGGGCTTCCAGGACCTCCGCCTGTCGGCCTTCCGGGTGGCCGAGGAGCTGTCCTACGGGGTGCGCGTGCTGTTCCCCCCCATCGACGACAAGGTCTACCACCAGCTGGTCTTCCGCAACCACCGCAACGAGGTGGTCGTCATCTTTCTCGATCAGGCCGGCCGCCTGGTGATGCTCGACTACGAAAAATTCAAGCACGGTGACCAGCAGGGACGGCGGATTCTGTCCGACCGTGCGATCGAGTTCGGGGTCGAGCGGCCCGACAACCATCTGGTCAAGTTCCACGTTCGCATCAAGGACGAGAAGGACGTCGAGTTCGTCCTGGCCAACGCGGTCAAGATGCGCAACACCGACGTCAACGAGCCCTGGTGACGGAAGCCGGGGCAAGGGGGTGATTCGATGAGCCGACGCGGTCTGGCGGTTCCCGCCGCCCTGGTCCTGGTCTCCGTCTTCCTGGTGTTCGTGGCCGGGCTGATGAAGTTCTCCGGCCAGGAGACGGGCAACGTGCGCACGCTCATCGACCTGAAGCAGGCGGAATATCTGGCCTACTCGGGCCTCAACATGGCCACCGTGCGTCTGCACGGCGGGCGGTGGTGGGTGGCGGGCATGAAATTCGACCCCACCAACAAGGTTCCCCGGCCCACCGGGGGCACCATGGTGGCCGAGCCGTTCGGCGCGGGCAAGGGGAAGGCCTACATCATCGCCGAGGAGTTCGAGTCGGCCAACCCCACCCCCATTCCCGGGTATTCGAAGGTGCAGAGGCTCGATCACATCCGCGTTTTGTCGATCGGCGAGGTCAACGGCTCCCGGGTCCTGGTGTTCGGGAAATACATCATGAGCCCCGAACCCCTCCTCAACAGCGATTCCACCGAGGCGGCCGAAACCCAGGCCGCCAACGTCACCAGCAACGGCGACGTCGAGGTCCGGGTGCCCAAGCCCTGGTCGCAGGATGGCCCGGTCCCGGCCGCCATGGTGGTGAAGGCGGTCCACGTGACGGCCGGCCAGAAAGTCGATCCCAACACCGTCCTGGCCTTGCTGGCCCCCCACCCGGACGACCCCGTCCAGATCACGATGACCTGGGAAATCAAGGCCCCGGCCTTCGGCACCCTCAAGACGGTCTCGCTCGCCGTCGGCCAGAAGGTCTTCGCCAACGATCTGTTCGGGGTCTGCACCGACGAACTGATGACGGCGGTGCGGTCGAACAAGACCCTCAAGAAGATGGTCCGCATCACCAAGATCGCCGACCGGACCCTCGCCAATCTCGACCTGTCGGACTTCCACCTGCGGCGGAACCGCGTCGATGCCCTCATCCGCGATCTGTCGCGCGCCTACGTGCTCAACTACGGGAAGAACCTCCAGGTCTCCCCTCTGCTCGAGAAGAGTTTCGCGTCCCCCCTGCTTCCCGCCCGCACCACCGAGAGCGACGTGCTGGCCAGGCTCAAGGATGTTCCCCTCGCTCCGACGCTCGACTTCGAGCACTCGGGCAACCGGTTCATGGAAGACATGATGCAGAAATGGGTGATGCCCGGTCTGGCCCAGGACATCCGCCGGGCCTTCCCCGGCGCCAGCGAGTATCACCTGGGCGTGCGCCGCAGTGACCCCCGTCCGGAGATCATGGAGGTGCTGGCCCACTTCGGCCGCCTGGGCGACATCGAAACGGCCCCCCGCCGCAATCCCGGGCTCTACCAGATCAAGGGGACCGACCGGTTCCTGCAGATCAAGAAACCCGATCTGGGGGCCGACCAGGCCGGGTTCATCAAGGATGCCACCTTCCTGCCGGACGGCGCCAAGAAGATCCGGATTGTCTTCGACAAGGGAACCCCGCTGGAGGACCAACCCTTCAAGGATGCCGTGGCGGCCGGGCAGATCAATCCCGACGACTACTGGTGGTGGGAGTCGAAACAGGGCTGGTACACCAAGCCCGACATCAGCATCGAGCCGGTCGACATTCCCTACAATTACGTGAACAACTCGACCGGCAGTCCGTTCACCATGGAGCTCGGCTTCGTCCTGACCTGGCTCCGCAAACACTACGACGAAGGGCTGGCGGTGCCGCCCCGCGACACCATCCGCGCCCCCAGCGACCAGAACGACACCCCGCAGGCCCCCGGGCCGCCCGATTCGACGGGATGCGCCTACAGCGGGGTCTCCTCCTGAACCAGGACCCGCCCCGCTTGATCCGGACCGTTGCCTGGTGTCTGGTGCGGGCCACCCCGAAGACCGTCCGGGTGATGCCCCAGGGAATGCTGGTGGTGGTTCCGAAGGTGGGGTTCTTCTGGAGCCCGGGGGAAAGCCTGTTCCGGATTCTCCCCGACCCGGCAGGGAGGGGCTGGGTGATCGAGCAGACCAGCGGAGACGACATCGAAGCGCGCTGGCTGGTACGGCCCGCGTTTTCCGTTTTCCTGCCTGAGGACCGGTTCACCCCTGAAGAGCGGGCCCTTCTGCCCTCCCTTGGCGGCGCGCTTCCCGAAAATCCTTACCTGGTTCCCCCCTGGCCGTGACCGCGGGAGGCTGATCTGACGCCGGTCACTTGGGCCTGACCCACTTCCCGTTGATCTTGAGGTAGGAAAATTCCTCGGTGGCCAGATCGAAGGGTTCGGTGGCCCCGAGGGGACCGGCCGGGCCGAGGGTCAGCTTCTGCTTCGCCTCGAGCGTGACGGGCGGCCCCCCCGTCGGCGGGGTGACGGCCACCAGGCCTTCCTCGACCCCGATCAGGGTTGAGTCCGTTCCCACGATCAGCAGGAAGGTGGTGCCGAGCACCGAGGTGATGGCGTGCGGGGTCTCCACCGTGAGGCCGCGGCGCTGTTTCTGGATCTTGTACAAAATGGTTCCCTCGTGGTGACGGCCGAGGGCCTTCCCCTGGCCCACCTCGAAGAAGGTGTCGGAACGGATCGCCAGCTCGGTGCCGTCAGGGAAGACGAGCCGGGCCCGGCCATCCTCGCCGGTGCGGATGGCGCCGCCCACCCGGACGGGGTCCTGGTCGCGGGCGTCGGCAAAGGCAGTCGCGGCATCGACCCTGGCCTGGACCTTCCCTTCCGGGTCGCGGACGCGGGCGGGATCGGGGGCGGTACCACAGCCCGCGAGCCATGCCGCGCCAAGGAACAAGCTGAGGAGCAGGGTGGGGGAGGACGGCGGTCTGAACATGGAAGGCACCTCCTGCCGGTGGTGGGGACGGTCTGACCATCCCATCCTACCCCCCCTGGCCGGGAGTTGTCGAGACGGCCGCAGGGGGCCTTCCTGGACGGGGGCCCCGGATGCCCATGAAGACAGGCAGTGGGTCCGGGGGCAGATTTCAGGAGGTTTTGGCGGGTGACAGGGGCGGGCACCCGTGTCCGTTCCCGGCGGGGTGGGGCAAGGCGGTTTTCCCCGGGCCATCGCGGATTCTGTCTTGAGGGTGAAGGAGTTTTCTCCTGGCGGGTGGTCGATGGTATGCTGGAGGGGATCGACCGGGGGGCAGGGAGGAACATGGAGGGCAACGGGAAGGGGGAACGGGGGCGAGCGGCTCTGGCCCAGGCCTGGCGGGAGTTGGCCCTGGTGGTCGGTCCCCGCTGGGCCCGGGGGTTGGGAATCGTCTTCGTGGGCGGCTGGCTGCTGCTGGCCCTGCACGAACCGGCCACGGGTTGGCTCGAGCGTGGGGTGCGCGACCTCACGGAGGGGGCGGCCATGGGGTGGCGGGACCCCGCTTCTGACCTCGTGGTGGTCGCCATCGACCATGCCACCCTGGAGGGGGTGACGGCGCGGTGGCCCTGGCCCCGGACCGAGCAGGCCCGCCTGTTGCGGGTGGTGGGGGCGGGCCAACCCCGGCTGGTCCTGTTTGACATCCTTCTACAGCACCTGGAGGGGGAACAGCCCTCGGCCGGGGATGCCGAGCTCGCGGCGGTCATGCGCGGCCTGGGGACGGTGGTCCTGGTGTCGGTCGTCGAGCAGGTCCTGAGTCCCCAGGGAACCCAGCTCAGCCATTTCCGGAACCATCCGTTTTTTCGGGCCGCCGCCCGGTCGGAGGGGTTCGTCTGGGGACTCCTCGATTCCGACGGGCAGATCCGCGGGTTCGTCGTGCGGGATCAGAGGCTGGGCCTGGAAGGGTGCGTCTCCCAGGTTGCCCACCTGGTGCGGCCGGAAGTGCGGCCCTGGGAAGGCTGGAGCGGCGAGGTCGTCCGCAGTCCCATCGCCTTTGCCACCCGGGGCGGCGGCATCCCGATCGTGTCGGCGGGGGACCTTCTGCGCGGGGAGGTCTCCCCGTCGGTTCTCCGCGACAAGATCGTGGTGATCGGGGTGTCGGCCCCCATCCTGCATGACGCGCATCGCACCGTGCTGGGCATCGTGCCGGGGGCGCTGGTCCTGGCCAGCGAGGTATCCACCCTGCTGACGGGGCGTGGGGGCATCCTGGTCGACGGCTGGGCGGCCCGCCTGCTGTCGGCCTTGTGCGGCCTTGGCCTGGCCGGCTGGATCACCGGCCGGGGCGGGTGGTGGGCGGCCGGAGTGTCCTGGCTGGTCCTGGCCGGGCTCGTGGGGGTGCTGGCCGCAGTCGGAGCGGTCTGGTTCGTGCAGGTGCCGATCGCCCCGCTGATCGGCGCCTGGGTCTGGACATGGGCGGGGCTGGTGGCCCTGCAGGGGTTTTTGGCCGTCATCGCCGCCCAGCTCGAGCGGGCCGAAGCCCGGGCGGCGGCCGAGATCCAGCAGAGGATCTTCCCCGAAGAGCCCTGGACATCGCCGACCGGGTTCACCTGCCGGGGCCTTTGCCAGCCGTCCGCCGAGACGGGGGGGGATTACTTCGATTACCAGGAACTGCCGGACGGCTCGTTGTT
>CAZKPI010000034.1:8742-9176 GCA_964554555.1 uncultured bacterium | reverse complement strand
ATTGGCGACGTGAGCGGCCATGGGTTTGCGGCGGCCATGGTCACCACCATGGCCAAGACGATGACCCAGGTCCTGGCGCAGGAAGGCCGGCTGTCGCCGGAAGCGGCGCATCGGATGTTCGGAACCACCTTCTACTGGCTTCTTCCCAGGCACCGCATGATGACCCTGGTTTTCGGGCATCTCGACGTGCGGTCCGGCGTGGTGACGATGGCGTTCGAAGGGCATCTTCCCGCCCTGCTCATCGAAGCGGACGGGCGGGTGACGGAGAGCCACGGGGTGGGGCTTCCCCTTGGGTTCAAGCCGGAGAACCCCCTGGTGACCACCCAGGTCACGATGCCGCCGGGGTCGCGCCTGGTGCTGTACACCGATGGGATCATCGAGGCCTCCAATTGGCAGGGGGACCTGTTCACCTACCAGCGATGGTACCGCCACCT
>CAZKPI010000034.1:0-8712 GCA_964554555.1 uncultured bacterium | reverse complement strand
CCGGGGGAAGATCCCGACATTCTGCTGGCCGAGGTGAGGCGGCACTGCCAGGGGCGGCCGTTCCAGGACGACGTGACCGTCCTGGTCCTGTGGCGGTCTGCCGCCTGAGGAGCTGGAGGCGGGGCGCGGCCGGCCAGGCGCGGTCGGCGAGGCGCGGCCGGCGAGGCGCGGCCGGCGAGGCGCGGCCGGACCGCAGGACCCCGTTTCCGGGAGCACGGCCGGGGTTGCCATCGCCGGGGTTTGCGACTATAATGCCCTCCAACTTCTGAGGGGAAGGGGACGGAATCCCTTGAAGCAGTGCGCGTCCAACACCGGTTCCCGGCGGGGTGGTCTCCTTCCCGTCGTGGGGATCCTCCTGTTCCTGCTGGCGGCGGTGGTCGGATTTCTCGGCTACCTCGGCTGGCAGGCCCAGGTCAGGTTGTCCGGGTTCCTCGAAGAGGGAAACCGGCACATCCACGAAGAAAAACCGGAACTGGCCGCGGCCGCTTTCCAGAAAGCCGATGCCGAGTTCGGCCCCCTTCTGTCCCTGTACCGGGCCCTGCGCGGGCTGACCGGCGCCACCTTCTTGTCCCAGGCGGAAGTCGCGGAACTGATCGTCAGTGCCGCCCTGCTCTGCACCTACGACGACGTGTTCATCCTGAAGGCCTCGACGAAATGGGTCGAACTGGCCGAAGCCCATCTGGGGCGGGTGCCCGAACCGCCCGGTCGCGAACTGACCCAGAACGTGGCCACCGCCCGCGAACTGGTGAACCTGTGCCGCCTGTTCGCCGAGCAGAAATACGAGGACGTCATGAAGGGCCTGCTGGCCGCCGAAAAGAACGCTCTTCCCACCGACACCGACTTCTTCACCGCCGAGGTCCGGCTGTTGATCGCCTGCGGCAAGGCCATGAACGAGCCGGCCATTCTTCAGCAGGCCCGCGAACTGCTGTTCTTCCTGACCTACGAGGCCGAGCTGAAGAACAAGAAGACCGAGAGTCTCTGGGGCATCCTGAATCGATGAACTCCCGGTACAACCCCCACGCGCTGGCCCGGGCGGCCAGGGAGTGGGCGGGGGAACCGGGCCCCCCTCCCGGCGGCGGACTGGCTGTCGACTTGCAATGGCGGGCCGGGGCCTGGCAGGGGACCCCCCGGTGGTCGGATCCGCACCAGGTACCGCTTCCCATCGCCGGCCCCCTGCTCGCCGAATATGGAGTCGATGCCGCGCGCCTGGCCGTGCTGGCCGCGGGGACTGCCCCACCGGACCTTCCCCTGCTCGAGTCGGCCCACCGCTGGCTGGCCGCGTTCCATGCCGCGATGCGGCAGGCCCCTGACGCGGCCGGACCATGGGCAGAGGCGGCGGGCGGCCCCCAGGCGGTGCGCAAAACGGAGGTTTCGCGCCACTCTCGGTGCCGGCCAGGGGGAAGCCCTGCTGACCTCGGGCCGGTCGGAACCTCCCCGACGGAGACCTGGAACGTTGATCCCTGGCTGGTTGCCGCCGGTGAAGCGATGGACCACGGTCCCGGCCGGGGGCGCTGGTATCCCGCCCTGGCGGCGGTCCGGAAGGCCTGGAACCTGGCGCCTGCCACCGCGGCCACCCCGGCTCCTGGCCGGGCGCTGATCCTGGGTCTGGTCGCCCCCTTCGCCCCTCTGCTGGGGAGGTTCCTGCTGGAGGAAAGCGGGGGCTGGCCCCCGCCGCCGCTGGGGAAACTGACCGCCGCTTTTCCCGGGCGGCGGGCGGTGCGCCTGGCCTTCGAGCGGGGCGGGTGGACCTGGGTGGCCGTCGAGGCGGCGGCTTTCCGGATGGCCCCCGAGCCGCTGGTGGCGAACATTCCCTGGGTGGCCCGCGCCGTGGCCGGCCAGCCCTGGCGCCTGGAAGAATCTCCTGAAGGATGGAAAGTGTGCCTGAACCGACCCCGGCCGAGTGCCGGCAGTTCCAGGTCCTGACCACGCTGGTCCTGGCCTGGATCCTGGCCGCCGCCCTGGCCGAAAGCCGGGGCCTGCATCTGCTCGATGCGGTGCCGCCTGGCGAGATGACGGTCCTGGCCGCGGCCGACTCCCGCGGCCGGCTGTGGGGCGATCCTGTCGAGGAGCGGGGGCCGGTCTCGCCGCGCCTGGTGCGGCTCAACGAGGCGACCGCCGAGGAACTGGAGGCCTGCCCGGGGGTCGGGCCGGTTCTGGCCGCCCGCATCCGCGACGAGCGGGCCAAGGGCCCCTTTCGCGACTGGGAGGACCTGGCCCGGCGCGTGCCGGGGATCGGGGAGGGGATGGTGGCCCGCCTGCGGCAAGCCGGGGTGACGCTCGGACCATGAGCCCGGCCGTGCCAGCCCCTTCCCCTTCGGCTCCTCCCGCGGCGGGCCGGCGGCCCGAGATCCTTCCCCTGTTCGTCGCCTGCTTCGTGGTGGGGTCGCAGGCCGGCATGACCTGGCGCGGGCCCTGGCACCTGCTGTTCGCCGTGCTGACCGCCGCCGGCCTGGGACTCTCGGCCGGCATCCGCCTGCGGGGGTGGGGGGGCTGGGTCCCCCTGCTGTTGGCGGCGCTCGGCGCGGGCGGACTGAATGGGGCCCTGCGCGCCGAACGGCCCGTCCCGGCCGAGGTGTTTGCCGCCTTCGACGGGGCGGCGGGGGAGCTGGACGGCGTGTTCGTCGGGGAATTCCGGCTCCTGCAGAGGGGGGGGCTGTCTTTCGTGATGGAAGGGGCGCGCCTGGCCGTTGCTTCCCAGACCATCGACCTGCCCGGCCGACTGCGGTGCCAGGTCTCTTCCACCGACCTTCTCCCCGAGCCTGGGCAACGCTACCTGGCCAGCGGCACCTTCCACTGCCCCGACGGCCGGGACCTGCCGCAATTCAGCGCCGCCTCGATCCGGCCGGTGGGGACGGCCCTGGCCCCCGGCCGGTTCCTCGGCCGGTGGCAGAGGGCTGTCCGGGACCGGGTGGGGGCCCTCCTGCCGTCCCGGCACCAGGCGCTGATGGTGGCTTTCCTGCTTGGCGACACGAGCGGGCTCGACCACCAGGACCGCCGCCTGTTCCGGACCACCGGGGTCTCGCACCTGATGGCGGTGTCGGGACAGCACGTGCTGGTGCTGGTCTGCTTCCTGGCCGCCGTCCTGTCCTGGACCGGGGTGCCCCCCCTGTCGCGGGCGATGGTGGTGCTGGGGACTCTGCTGGTCTACGGCGGGCTGACTGTGGGCAATCCCTCGGTCTGGCGGGCCATCGCCATGTATCTGGCTTCCGTGGCCGCCGTCCATCTCGAGGCCGATCCGGGGCCCGTGCGGCCCGTGGCTCTCACCGCACTGGTTCTGCTGTTGATCGAACCCGCCTGGCTGGGGCACATCGGCTTCCAGTTGTCGTTTGCGGCGGTGCTCGGCATCATCTACGGCCGGCGGCCCCTGGAGGTGCCGCTGTGGCGGCTGGGCCTGCCCCTGCCGGTCGCCCGCTACCTGGCGGTGTCCCTGGCCGCCAACCTGGCGACCCTGCCCCTCGTGGCCTATCACTACGGAACCGTTTCCCTGGCGTCGTTTGTCGCCAACCCCCTGCTGGTCTGGACCTTCTCCGTCATCCTGCCGGTCGGCCTCCTGCTTCCCGTCCTGGGCGCTTTCTGGGAACCGGTGGGCCTGATGGCCGCCTCCGGCCTGACCCTGTTCCTCGACCTGTTCCTGCGGGTGCTGGAGGCCTGCGGCGACCTTCCCCTGGCCCAGGTCTGGGTCGGCGAGATTCCCGGATTCGCCGTCGCCCTGGCCTATGCCGCACTACTGGCCCTGGTCACCCCACTCCCCTTCTGGGGCCGGGAACCGGCTCCGGCCGCCGGCGGGGTCACGGCGGAACCGGCCCTGCACGCGATGTTCCTGGCCGGGGCCGGAGCGGCCCGCCCGGGAAGCCGGCCGCCGGGGCCTCTGATCGCCCCGCTCAGACAGCGCCAACCGACGGGGCGCGTCGTTGCACCTCCCGCGCCGGGGGGCGGGCCTGACTCCGGACCGGCAGTGGCGGACCCGCCTGCCGCGGAAGCTCCGCCGCCCGTCGGGATCAACCCCCTGCATCTGCCGGAACTGGTCGAGGCGATCGACCAGCAGTTGGCGGTCTTTCCCAAACGCCCTCTCAAGGGGCAGGGGCGGTTCGAGGCCATCACCTTTCCTGTCCGGCAGTTGTCGGTCGAAGGGCAGACCCTTTTCCACCGCCTCGACGACTTAAGCACCGAGGTGTTGCGGCGGGAGCCCGACCGGTTGCTCCAGGCCCAGGTGTACCTGCTGGCCCTCCTGGGAAGCGAGCTGATGGTGCGGATCATCCCCCGCCTGGAGCCGGTTCCCACCCCGGCTGACCTCCCCGTGCCGGGCAAGGCGCGCAACCGTCACCTCGCCCTGGCCCTGCTCAGTGACGCCTTTTTCCACTCCCCTCTGCCGGCCCGGGCGGACGGGAAGGCACGGCTGGTGGAGGCTGTGGCCGCCGCCCACGACCTCCACCAGGAGGGCTGTCGCCGGCTGTACCGGTTCGTCACGCGCCGGGAGCCTGACGACGTGGCCGACTTCCTGGCCGGTCGCGGGCGGGTCCTGGAATGGCTGAAAGCCACGGGCGACCTGGCGCCGGCGGTCGATCCCCGCCGGCGGTCCGCGCCGGGAGGCAAGGCATGAACGGCGGTTCGCCTCTGCCATCGCCCACGCGGGTCTGGGGCTCGCGATTGGCCGCCATCCTGGCGGGAATCGCTGTGGTGGTTCTGGTTCCCCAGGCGGGCCCCGTCTGGAGGCGGATCCTCGGGGTCGGGTGGGCCGCCGTCGGTCTGGCGGCGGGAATTCGAATCTGGGGCGGCCGGTGCGGCCCTGGCCGGTGGGAGGCCTGGTGGATGCATTCCGCCGCGGTGGCGGGGGTGGTCGCCCTGACCCTCATGCACCTGCCGGTGGGCCGCCTCCTGTGCCGCCCCCTGCTGGTCGAACCGGCCGCCGGCCAGGCCGACGCCATCGTCGTGCTGACCGCGGGGTGCGGGGAAGGGGGCCAGCCCAGCTTCGCCTCCTACCAACGCGTTCTGCACGGGGTCGCTCTCTGGCGGGCCGGCCGGGCCCCCCGCCTCGTGTTCAGCGCCTCCGATTTTTCCTGGCGGGGGAGCGGGGATCGCGATGTCATCGCCTCCCTCGCCGCCCAACTGCAGGTGCCCGCGGAGGCCTATGCCATTCTGCACGAGGGGCATCTGACCACCCGCACGGAGGCCCGGCAGATCAGCCGGTATCTGCTGGAGCGCGGGTGGCGGCGGATCCTGCTGGTCACCAACGGGCCCCACATCCTCCGGGCGGTCCGTGTCTTCGCCGCCGCCGGCCTCGAGGTTCTGCCCGCCCCGGTCCAGACCGCCGCCACGATCATGGATGCCAGCGAAACCGATCTCGGCCTCACCAATTATGCCATCCACGAATGGCTGGGCCTCGGGTGGTATTGGCTGCGCGGCGATCTGGCCTCTTCCCCGCTTCCCATCGGGCCTTCCGGGCGGTAAGCCTCCTTCCGGAAATTTTTTTTCCCCGACCGGGGGGCGGCGGCGATTCCCTGGTGAAACGGGGCGGTGCCCCGGCACCAACGAGAAGCAGGAGGACGAGCATGTTGAACGTGAATCGGGTGATCCTGGCGGGGAATCTCACGAAAGATCCCGAGCGGCGTGACACCAAGGGGGGCGCGGCGATGACCCGCTTCCGGCTGGCCGTCTCGAAGAAGTGGCGGGGTCGCGACGGCGAACTGAAGACCGAGACGGGGTTCTTCCCCGTGGTGGTCTGGAACCAGACGGCCGAGAACTGCCACAAATACCTGGCCAAGGGGTCGCCCGTGCTGGTCGAGGGGCGCCTGCGGGCCGAGACCTTCGTGGGAAGCGACGGCCAGAAGCGGTTCTACACCGAGGTGATCGGCGACGCCGTCTCCTTCCTCGGTGGCCGGCGCGATCCGTCCTACGTCCCGCCCCAGCCCGAAGAGACGCCGGAGGGGTCGGCCGACGGCGGGGAAGGGGCGGCCGGCGAGGCCGGCGGGACGGCGGAGGACATCCCCTTCTGAAAAGGCGGGTGAGGGGGCGGGGCCTCCCCGCCTCCTGCCCGGCTGTCGATCAGACGGTCTTTCAGGGTGCCGCCGCGAGGGCAGGTGCTTCGCCTTCCCCGCCCCTTCCTCTCCGGCTCCGAACCATTCACGGGGGTGTCAGGGAATCGAAGGTTCCGATCGCCGCGGGGAAGGGGGGCTTCCCTCGATGTGCCATGAAGCCGGTCGGAGGGGCGCCACGGCTCGGTTTCCGGGAACCCGGCGCGTGAGGGCGGGGGCGCCCTCCGGGTCCTTCCGGGCAGGATGCGGCTGACGGTCTCACCCTGAACCATTGGCGGCCAGAGGGTGACGAAGGCGGAGTGGTTTCCGCCATCCGGATCGGGTATCCTGGATACCGCGCCCGGCACGGGCGGGCCGCTGAAGGAGGATGGGATGAAGCGGAAACTCGGGTTGGTGATGGTGTGGTGTCTGCTGTGTCTTCCAGCGGTGCTGGCGGAAGGGCCCGATCCAAACGACGACCTCGTTCCCGACCAGGTCAACCTTGACAACCTGGAGAAACCCCTCCTGGGCGGGAAGGCCCCCGACCAGCCTGAATCACCCGTCGATCAGCGCGTGCAGGCCTTTATCGACAAGGGCCGCGACCTCTTCGCCGACCCCGGCCTGGGAACGGCGGGAAAGTCCTGCCTGACCTGCCACCAGGACCCCGCCGCCAGCCTTGGCGGGAAAATCCAGACCTACCCGAAGTTCTCCAAGGTGGCGGGGACGGTCATCAACGACGTCCATCAGGTCAACCTCTGTCTGACCAGGCCCATGCAAGGTCAGGCCCTGAACGCCGACGACGAGCGGATGTCCGCCTTGCTCGCCTACCTGAAGAGTCTCGTCCGCCCGGACTGAGCCTCCCGTCATGGCCAAAAACAGCGGCTCGCCGGGAGAAACCCCCGTATCTGCTCCTCTCGACCGCAGTCGCTTGCACCCCCCTCCCCCGTCGGTCCTGTTCGACCGCCTGACGGACATGGGCTACCGCGGGCAGGTGGCCGCCCGGCAGGCCATGTGCCTGCTGGCCTATCGCCACATGCGGCGGGCGGAGCGCCTGCTGTTCAAGGAGGCCCGGCCTGGGCAACTGCCCCCCAAGACCAACGCCCTGTTGATGGGCCCCACCGGTTGCGGCAAGACGTTCCTGGTGGACCTGCTGTTCGGCCGGATCCTGCCTCTGCCCGTCGTGGTCATCGACATCACGGGGTTCTCCGAGACCGGCTACGTCGGCGATTCGGTCAAGACCATCTTGACCCGTCTGCTGTACGCCTCGCGGCACCAGCCGGAACTGGCCGCGCACGGGGTGGTCTGCCTCGACGAGTTCGACAAGCTCGCCGGGAGCCATTCCAACATCCGGTTCGACGGGGCGGGCACGACCAAGGACGTGACCGGCTACGGCGTTCAGAAAGAGCTTTTGAAGATGATCGAGGGCTGTCGGCTGGATGTCCCCCTCAAACTGGCCGAATCCATCTACACCGAGCGGGCGGTCATCGACACCAGTGAGATCCTGTTCATCGGAGCGGGGGCTTTCTCCGGGTTCAAGGGAACGGCGCGCTTCATGGCCCATCCATTGACCATCGGGTATTTGCGGGACGCGCGGCCCCCCGATCCCATCGCCTACCATCTCGATGAAGACGAGGCGGAGAACGTGGCGGCCTTCCAGCGCTACGGGTTCCTGCCCGAGATGATTGGCCGGTTCGGCCGCATCGTCGCCCTCTCCGCCCTGGAAAAGGAGACCCTTGAGCAGATCCTCCTGGAGAACCTCCTGCCGAAGTACGTCGAGGAGTTTGCCGCCGAGGGCATCCGCCTCCAGGTTCTGCCCGAGGTGACCGGCCGCATCGTGGAGGACGCCCTTCGCACCCAGATCGGCGCCCGCGGCCTGGGCAGTCGCCTGAACCGCATCCTCGAGACCGCGGCGTTCGAAGGGTTCGGCCGCCGCACCGGGGAACTGGTGGTCCGTCTCGAGCGGGGCGAACCCGCCCTGGCCTGGTCGGGTAAACCGGACTGAATTCCCGCCGTCCAGGCGTGAGCGTGTCGGGCTGGCAGGAGGGAGCGCACATGAAACAGGACGAAATCCCCCCGGAATCGGAGGACGGTTCCGCCCGGATGCCCTGGTGGGGGACCTTCTTGCTCGTCCTGGGCGCGCTGGCCTTCTTTGCCCTTGGCCGCTACCTGTTTCTCGAAATGGGTTTTCAGCCATGGTGGCAGAGCCGGCAGATCGGGCACTGGCACCAGGTCCCGTGCGAGGTGACCGCCTCCCGGGTTGAGGTCTCCCGGGTGGAACCGGAGGATGAGCCTGCTTATGACCGGTTCGATCCGCGCGTGACCTACGTTTTCGAGCACAAGGGAGCGACGGTCACCAGCCAGCGGATCACCTTGTGGGGGGATGGCCTGCCCTCCTTCCGCACCCGTCCCGAGGCCGAAGCCTGGCTGGCCAGCTACCCGGTCGGGGCTTCCATGACCTGCCTGGTCAACCCCGAGGACCCCTCCTTCGCTGTCATCGACCCGGTGGTTCCGCTGGGCAACCTGGTCGGCGGGGTCTTGTTCGGGGGGGCTTTCGTGCTCGGGGGCTGTCTCTTTGCCCTCGGCGCCTGGTTGTCCCGCCGCTGATCCCGCACCGTCCGACCAGCGGTCAGCCATCCCCCCTGGTGACGTGTGGGGCGGCGCCGCCGGCAACGACTGGCTCCCGTTGTCCCTGATCGGACAG
>CAZKPI010000033.1:16388-17264 GCA_964554555.1 uncultured bacterium | reverse complement strand
CCCCAGCCGGGCGGAGGCCGCCGGCCCCGGCGGCCGGAGGTCCCCGGGCGGGCCGACCAATTCAGGCAGGAAGACGATCTGGTGGCGGCTTCCCCAGGTGGGCAGGGCGGCGGCGAACGACGGTTCGGTGCGAAACTCGAGCTCGGTGGCCCCGCCCTGCATCTGGCAGGCGCGGTCGAGTTCCCGGATGGCCGCATCGAGGCCGGGAGGAAGGGCGGGCGGGGAGACCCCGTCGCGAGGCCCGGCCACGTGCACGGTCAGGAAGGGTTCGAGCGGCACCCGATCATCCTCCTTTGACGATCGGATCGACGAACCCGAGGGGGAGACCGAACTTCTCCTCCACCTCCCGGCGGCCCAGGTAGTTCTGGGTCAGGAACAGGCCGAACACGGCCAGCGAGCGGGCATTGGTCTTCAGGTCGAGGCCGCGGTGCAGGATCGACCGCCAGGAGTAGAACTTCCGGCGGTGGCGGCGGCACAGCTCGGCGACCTGGGCGGCCGACATCGGCCGCGGGTGGAAGGCCACGTGGCCGAACCGGAAGGCGGGATCGAGCCACCAGGCCGGCGACACCAGGCGCCCCTCGGCCTGCAGGCGGGCGTAGAGCGGGGTGCCGGGAAACGGCACCAGGTGGTTGAAGGCGGTGAGGAAGAACCGGTGCTGGCGGATGAACCCCATCGCCTCGCGGAACGAAGCAGGTTCATCGCCGTCCATGCCAAACATCAGGGTGGCGTAGACGCAGATGCCGTGTTCCCGCAGGAGGCGCAGGGCGGCGTCGTAGCGCTCGCGGCCGCCGTTGCACTTCTTGTTCAGCCCGGCCAGGGCGGCCGGCCGCAGAGACTCGAAGCCGATCAGCACGCCCAGACAGCCGGCCTCCGCCA
>CAZKPI010000033.1:0-16378 GCA_964554555.1 uncultured bacterium | reverse complement strand
TGACCAGGGCGGGTTTCGCGGCGGCGTCGACGCTGATCTGGCCGACCCAGTTCACGCCGAGCGGGCGCAGGGCCTCGCACAGGCCGAAGGCGGCCTCCTCGGTGGCGCCAATGTTGTCATCGATCAAAAAGACCGTCTTGTTCCCGGCGGCGGTGATCTCGGCGGCCACCTCGGCGGGCGGGCGATAGCGGTGGGTCGCCTGGTAGAAGGCGGTGATCGAACAGAACGAGCAGGCGAACCGACAGCCGCGCGAAAACTCGACCAGGGTGAGGGGAAGATAGTTCTTGCCGGCGAACACCCGCCGGTCGGGCTTCAGGCCGGCCAGGGCGGTGGTGCGCGCACTGCGGTAGAGCGGCTGGAGGCGTCCGGCGCGGGCGTCGGCGAGCACCTGTTCCCAGACCGGTTCCGCCTCGCCGACAACCACGGCGTCGGCGTGCCGGGCCGCCTCGTCGGGAAGCAGGGTGGCGTGGTAGCCCCCCATCACCACCCGCACGCCCCGGCGCCGGTATTCGTCGGCGATCTGGTAGGCCCGGCGGGCGGTATAGGTCTCGACCGTGATGCCCACCAGGTCGGCCGGCCGGTCGAAGTCGATCGGCTCGACCCGGTCGTCCTGGATGGTGATCGCCCAGCCGGGGGGGGTCAGGCCGGCCAGCAGGGCCAGCACCAGGGGTTCCATCTGCCAGGTGGCGATGTAGCGCTGGCCGGGCTTGCGCCCGATCGACGGCATCACCAGGGTCAGGTTCATGCGGGCGGGATCCCCTCGTTGACGTCGTCGAGCAGAACGCGGTCGGACATCTCGTGCAGACGCTGGGCGTAGGAGCGGTAGCCGAGGTTGAGGGGGATGGCAAACAGGGTCGAGGTGCGCGAGCCGAGCAGGCGGCGGACGATCGAGGCGGGGCGGTAGGCCTGGTTCCAGGCCCAGTGCAGGCCGTCGCGCAGTTGGTCGGGGGTCATGCGCATCGGCTGTACCACCACGTGCTCGACGTCGTACAGGCCCCAGTCGTAGGTGAGGATGCGCTTCTGCGCGTCGAGCTTGCGGTAGGCGGCGGTGTTGGGGAACGGCGTGTAGGTCGAGAACCGGGGCAGATCGACGTGGGCGCGGTCGCAGAAGTCGATGGTGCGCTTGAAGACGTCGAGGCCGTCCTCGTCGAGGCCGAACACGAAGCAGGCCTGACAGCCGATGCCGTGGTCGTGCATCTGCTTCACCAGGTCGAGGTAGAACTCGACGCTGTTGTGGTCCTTGCCGATGTCGCCGATCGACATCTGGTTGACCGATTCGAAGCCGATCAGCAGACCCTTACAGCCGCTCTCCCCGACGATCCGCATCAGTTCGGGGTCCTTGCCGATCTTGGTCGTCGACAGGCCAAACCACTTCTTGTCGAGCTTTTTCACCTCGCGGAACAGATCCTTGGCGTAGGGCGGGTCCTCCATCGGGCTGGGATCGACCAGGATGAATTCACTGCCGGGAAGGGTCGCGATCTCGGCACAGACATCCTCGGGAGGGCGCCGGTAGAAGGATTGCCCCCAGGTGGCGGGAATGGAGCAGAAGTCGCACTCGTTGAGACACCCGCGCGTGGCCCAGACGGTGGCGGTGGTGACATACCCGTCCTTTTTCAGCAGGTCGCGGCGGGCATGGGGATACCCCTTGAACGAGGGGGGCCGGAAGGCGCCATACCGTTTCTGCATCTTCCCGGCCTTGAAGTCGCGCAAAAGCTGCGGCCAGGTCTCCTCGCCAAAGCCGGTCACCACGCAGTCGGCGTGCTGAGCCGCTTCATCGGGGACGAGCGTGGCATGCACCCCGCCGATGACGACGGGAATGCCGCGCCGCCGGAAGTGATCGGCGATGGCGTAGCCGCGCCTGCTGGTGCCGGTGATGATCGTGATGCCCACCAGATCCGGCCGGGCCTCGAAATCGACGAGCTGGACCCCCTCGTCGGCGATCTCGATCTCGGCCTCGACATCGGGGGGAACGAGGGCGGCGAGCGTGGTCAGGGTCAGGGGAGCGTAGCGCAGAGACTTGGGGAAGGTGCCGACGCGGAACCGGTGGATGGCGCCGCTGGGCTGGATCAGCAGGATGTTCATGGATGACCTTTCGCTGGGAGGGGCGCGAGCCTGGGAATCCGCCTGGGGGCTGGACCGCCATGGGCCGCGCCGGGCCGCCCCCGATGGGGGGCCGGGCCGCGGCGTGCCCTACAGGTTGAATTTTCCACGGCCGGAGAAGATGTAGAGCTGCTTGCCGTCGGGCGTCTGTTCGAACGCCATGTCCTCGAGCACGGGGGTGAAGGGCAGTCCCTTGCGCATGTTCTCGGAAGCGGCCTTCAAAAAGAAGTTGATGCCTTGCTCGCCGACGAACCGGGTCAGGTCGGAGGCAACTCCGTCATCGACCACCAGCAGGATCTCCTTGAACGACACGTGGCCGTCCTTCGCTTTCAGGGTGCCGATCGCCTTGACCGAGACAAGGCCGGTGACGTCGGTGCCCTGCAGGAAGATCAGGTTCCTGGCCGCCAGGTTCTTGATCTCGATGGCCTTGTCATGGAGGGCCGTTTTGGCGTTCATCACCTGCATCTGGTCGTTGCCTTCCAGCTCCTTCAGCACGGCGCTGATGCCGGCGGGCTTCTTGAACTCCATCCTGAACACCTGGCCGGGCAGGAAGGAGCCCATCTCGTAGGAGGTGCTCTGATTGGCCTGCGGCACGACGTTCAACTGCTCGTCGTCCTGCACCACCCGATAGCGCTTGAAATGGGTGTCCCCCAGCACCTCCGACACCTCGTTGGGATTGCTGTCGTCAAGGGCGGCGAGCGGAATGTTGACGAAGTCCATTTCCCCTTCGAGGACAGCGAACCCGGTGGGGGCGATGAAGGTGTTGACCTGGATGTGCATGTCGAACTGATCGTCGGGCTTCAGGCTGATGCGGATCTTCATCGACCCGGGGTCGGTGACGACCGTCTTGATCTTGGCCAGCAGGTTGGCTTCGCGACTTCCCGACAGCCTGGCAGGCTGACCCTTGTCGTCGGTCACCTCGACGGTGATGCGCTGGTCGAGCGGCTTGGCGGCCATCTTCTTGCGTTCCGCCTCGATTTTCGCCAGGCGGGCCTTGCGCTTGGCGGCCAGGGCCTTGCCGTCGACGGTGTCGTCGTCAGGCAGGCTGGGGTCGAGATACCGCTCGATAGCCATGGTCATCTCGTCGATCCTCTTGATGGCTTCGGGATCGGTGATCTCCTGCTGGGACTTGGTGAAGGTGAGACGTTTCTGGGCGCGGGTGAGGGCCGCCTCGAACATGCCGCGGGCCCCCTTGCGGGCCTTCATCTCGCCGGCCGCCTTCAGCAGTTTCTGAAAGGGCGACAGGTCGAGATCCTTCTCGAGCTTCTCGCGCAGTTCGTTGTCAAGCTCGTTCACCTTCTCCTGGAAAGCCGGGTCGTTGACGCCCTTGGCGCCGGCCTGCGCGTAGGCGGTGATCATGTTCATGATCATCTCGTCGACGTCCGCCCGCGCGGGAAGCACCGCTCCCGTCACCAGAAGGAGTATGGCCAGACCCGGACCCAGACCGTTGCGCATGGTTGTCTCCTTGCCAATCCCAATTCAAAACATTGGGTACAAGTCTACCATCCCCGGCGGCCAAATGCACCGCGCCGAGGGCTGGATTCCATCGGCGGGTTGTGGGGTGGGGCACAGCGGGCTACACGCCGGACCCGGGTGGGAACTTTCTGGCCAAAGCCCGCATCCAGTCAGGCCGCCTTGGCCCGCTTCCCCGGCCGGCCCCTTTTCTTCCCCGCCTCGAAGGACCGGGCCGCTTCCGTGATCGACCGGATCTTCTCTGTGTCTGTCTTGGTCAGGTTCTCCAGAAACATCTGGTCACGGATCTTCCGAACCATCTCTACGCAGTTCAGTTCAGTCTTTTTCAAGGATGGCCACCTCTCTTGGCGAATAGATCTGAATCGTCCGGTATCCCATCTCGACATTGACCAGGTTGTACATCCGGATCTTGTCGAAGCGGACGATATGCTTGAAATTCCAGCTCACGAGAACATCCACATTGGCATGGCTCGCGAACGCGATATGGAGAAGATCGTTCTCGAACTTTGGTTTCAGGATGTGCCTCATTCCGTAGGCATGGACAAGATCGAAGATTTCCTGATTCGTCCGGAGGATCTCCGGGTGCTTCCCCAAAAATCCCGCCAGGAGCTCCCTGACTTCCGCGGGGCCCGCCAATCTTCAGCTTCGACCAACTCCGAGATGACCGGATGGTAGACCTCCCGGTCGGAATTTTCGAACAAACCCTTCGACCAGCGTGCAAACTCCGGATCGAAGCACCCGCGAAACACGGAGGTATCGATGTAGACCTTTGTCCGCTTCATGGCTTCCCGCCCTCCTGGGCTGTTTCCAACATGGTATCACAGGAATCCCGCCAGACGGGCCCGGAGTCGGGAGAGTCACGCGAGCTTCCCGGATCAGTGATTTGGAAATCCACTGCGGGAGGCGGGGCGGGTCGCCGGTCCAGTTCCACGGAGAAGCCAGGCGAGCCCCGCCTCGCCACCACTGGAAATCTTTCTGCAAGGGCTTTTCCCGGGATTTGAAGGATGTCACAGGACCCCCGGGGCCTGGAGATCACGACGCCGGCGAGCCCGTGCTACAATGCCGGGGTGATTCCCGTCATCAGCGGCATCTACCGGTCGGGGGTCCGCCCCCTGCGCCGGGAGAACCGGCATTGTCACGCCTGCGGCAAGGAGCGGCCGGTCGACGAGATCGAGTCGTTCCGGTGGGCGCACCTGTACTACATCCCGCTGATACCGCTCGGGACCTGCCGGGAACGGGTCTGCCTGATCTGCGGCCGCGATCCCGACGAGGGGAACCCACGCCAGATCCTCGGGGAGAAGGTCACTCTGCTCGCCCTGCTGGCGGGGGGTCTCGGTTTCCTCCTCTGGAATTATGGGTGGCCAGGGCGCGCTCTCCGGCTTCCTGCTTCTGTTCCTGGCCCTGCTGATCCGGGACATCCGCCAGGACCTCGATCCGGCGCGCCCGAACGCGCCCCCGCCCGGCATCGACTGGCAGATGGCCCTCCTGCGCTGGTCCTGGGTGGTCAACCTGGCTCTGATCGCCGGCCTCTTCCTCCTGTCGATCCGGAAGCCGGGCGGGCTCGCCCTGAATCTCATCGGACTGCCCCTGTGGGGGCTGGGCGGGTTCTACTGGTGGAAATTCGCCGGGCGGGAGATCCCCCGGGTTCTGCCCCGGCTCTCGACCGTGAACGCCCCCGTGCAGGGGGCGGATCCCCGGTACCGCTCACTCGACGCCTATCTGTTGCCCCTCATCCTTGTCTGGAGCGTGTTCGCCCTGTGGGGGTTCATGGTCGTCGGGGCGGACCTGCCATGGTTCTGACCAGCCTGACCGGCAGACCACGGCGCGTGGCCCTGGTCAAACCCTCCCTCGGGGAGCAGAGGGGCCGGCCGTACCGCACCCCTGCCGTCCTCGAACCGCTGGTGTTCGCCCTGCTGGCCGGGGCCACCCCCCCGGGTTCGAGGTGGTGTGTTTCGACGAGCGCCTGGAGGACATCCCCTTCGACGGAGGGTTCGACCTGGTGGCCCTGTCGGTCGAGACCTATACCGCCCGGCGGGCCTGGCAGATCGCGCGGGAGTTCCGGGCCCGCGGGGTCAAGGTCGTGGCCGGGGGGTTCCACCCCACCCTCCTGCCGGCCGAGGCGGGGGAACACGTCGACAGCGTCGCCATCGGCGAGGTCGAGGCCATCTGGCCAGCGCTCCTGGCCGACTTCGCCGCCGGCCGCCTGCGGCCGGTCTACCCAGCCGGTGAAGCGAAGCCGGACCCGCCTCCCCGCTTCCGGACCGACCGGCGGGTGTTCGCGGGCAAACGGTACCTGCCGCTGTCGCTCGTCGAGACCAGCCGGGGCTGCCGGCACCACTGCCGGTTCTGCTCGGTGCGGCGGTTCTACGGCCGCGGCACCGTCCACCGACCCCTGCCCGATCTGGTGCGGGAGATCGAAGCCCTCGGCCGCCGGTTTGTCTTCTTCGTCGATGACAACATCGCGGCCGATTCGGCCCGGGCCCGCGAGCTGTTCGCCGCCATCCGGCCGCTCGGCCTGCGCTGGGTCAGCCAGGCCAGCCTGCAGACCGCCGCCGACCCGGCCTTCCTCGACCTGATGGCCGGAAGCGGCTGTTTTGCCCTGATCATCGGCCTGGAATCGATCTTTCCCGCCAACCTCGAGCAGATGGGGAAGGGCTGGAGCACCCGCCTCGGCTCTCTCGAGACCCTGCTCGCCGAGTATCGCCGCCGCGGCATCCTGGTCTACGCCACGTTCGTCTTCGGCTACGACCAGGACACGCCGGAACGCATCCGCGAAACCGCCGAGTTCGCCATCGCCCAGCGCCTGTTCCTGGCCAACTTCAACATGCTGCAGCCGTTCCCCGGCACCCAGCTCTACGACGAGCTGGAGCGCGAGGGAAGACTGCTCTACCCGCGCTGGTGGCTGGCGCCAGCCCTCCGCTGGGACCGCCCCGCCTTCCGGCCCCGCACCATGAGCCCCGCCGATCTGGCGGCGGCGGTGGCCGGCGCCCGCCGCCGCTTCACCAGCCTCAGCAGTCTCTTCCAGCGGGCCGGCGACCTCCAGGCCAACTTCGCCGACCCCTTCCGTGCCCTCGTCTACCTGGCCGGCAACCTGGTCTCGCGCGGCGACATCGCCCGCAAGACCGGCCTGCGGCTGGGCTTCGGCGGCAGGGACGCCCCATGAAGGTCACCTTCATCAAGCCCAACATGGGCCTCGTGCGCGGCCGCCCCTATCTCGACCGCGGCCGCATGGAGCCGTTGACCTTCGCCGTGCTGGCCGGCCAACTGCCCCCGGACGTGACCTGCGTCCTCTACGACGACCGCTGCGAGAAGATCCCCTACGACGAGCCGACCGGCCTGGTGGCCATCAGCGTCGAGATCTACACCGCCCGCCGGGCCTACGAGATCGCCGAGAACTTCCGGCGCCGCGGTGTTCCGGTCGTGCTGGGCGGCTACCACGTGACCATGTTGCCCGCCGAGGCCCTGCAGTACAGCGACGCCGTCCTGCTCGGCGACGCCGAGGGCGTCTGGCCGCAGGTGGTGGCCGATGCCGCCGCCGGCCGACTGCGCCGCGTCTACCGGGCCGCCGGCCCCCTGCGGCTCGACGGCCTGCGCACCCGCTGGGACCTCTTCACCGGCAAGAGCTACCTGCCCGTGCGCCTGACCCAGTTCAGCCGCGGCTGTATCAACCTGTGCGAGTTCTGCGCCACCGGCACCATCTACCGGCGCACCCACACCTGCCGCCCCCCGGCCGAGGTGATCGACGAACTGGCGGCACAGCCTTCCCCCTTCGTCTTCTTCGTCGATGACAACATCGTCGGCAACTTCGACCAGGCCAAGGAACTCCTGCGCCGCCTGATCCCCCTGCGCAAACGCTGGATCGGCCAGGCCAGCATGAACTTCACCAAGGACCCCGAACTGCTCGAGCTGATCGTGCGAAGCGGGTGCGCAGGCCTGGTGGTCGGGTTCGAGAGCATCGAGCGGCGCAACCTCGCCCTGATGAAGAAGGATTGCAACCGCGAGGAGATCGACTACGAGGAGGCCATCGCCCGCATGAAGGGCATCGGCCTGCAGTTGTGGGCCGCCTTCCTGCTCGGCTACGACCACGACGACCTCGCTTCGATCAACAAGACCGTTGACTGGGCCCTCGGACACCGCTTCTGCTTCGCCGCCTTCAACATCCTGTCGCCCTACCCCTCGACCGCGCTGTACGAGCAGTTCCGGCAGGCGGGCCGTCTCCTGCACGACCGCTGGTGGCTGGCCCCCGACTACCATTTCGGCGACGCCGTCTTCCGGCCCGCGAGGATGTCGCCCGACGAACTGACCGACGCCTGCTTCTGGGCGCGGCGCCGGTTCAACAACCCCCTCAGCATCCTGTGGCGCGCCACCGACCCGCAGACCAACGCGAAAGACCTGTGGAGTCTGGTCACCTACTTCACCTACAACCCGCTGTTCCGCCGCGAGTTGTACAAGAAACACGGCATGCGCCTGGGCTACTGGAACCGCCTGCCCACCCCCCAGCCGCTCTCCGCCGCCGACCTGCAGGAACTCGGCCCCGCCGGCACGGTCTGACCGGTCCAACGGGGCAGGCGGGGGGGATCCGGCAGGCAACCGCGTCCGCGGCAGGCACCACCGGGGAATCCGGCCGGGGACGTGATCGCCGGGCGAACCTGGCTGACCGCCCGACGAAGGGCTCCCACCGGCGGGAAATTTCCTGTAACATGGTTGCGGGGTCCGGCGTAACCCGGGTGAAAACGACCAAACCGCCGAACAGGAGGGAATCCGATGAACCGCCAGAAAACCCTGCGCCATCCCGCCCTCATCCTTGTCATGCTCGCCGTGATGGTCTGCTTCCAACTGCCCGCCTTCTCCCAGGACGACACGGAACTGCCCTCCGACCAGGAGGCGGCTGACGATTCCAGCTCCTCTTCCAGCGACAGCTCCTCGGCCTCCTCCAGCGACAGTTCCTCGGCCGCGTCCACGGCCGGCGATGACAGCTCCACGACGGCCGCCGCATCTTCTTCCGGCGGTTCCAGCTCCAGCACCAGTTCCGCCTCGGATACCGGGAAGAAGCTCGCCGACGTGTTCAAGAACATCATCAGCATCATCCAGCAGGTTTTCGATATCTTCTCGAAGCTGATCCAGGCCATCTTCGGCGGCGGCACCGCCGCCACCGGCACCGGCACGACCGGCACCACCACCGGAACCGCTGGCACCACCGGCACGACCGGGACCACCGGAACCGCCGGAACCACTGGCTCCACCGACACCGGCACGACCGGCGATAGCGGCACCACCGCCGCCGCCGGTGACCTGCCGAACAAGGTGGCCGCCGAGGCCGCGAAGCTCGCCAACAAGCCGTTCAAGTATGCCGCCGGCACCGACGGCGGCCGGAAGGGATGCGCCCAGGTCGTCACCACCGCCCTCAAGGCCGCCGGCGCCGTCAGCCGCGTCGTTCTCGGGGTTCTCGACGCCATCTCCGACCTGAAGGCCAGGGGCTGGAAGGAAGTCCAGGTTCCCCCCTTCGCCAAGGGCGACGTCATCACCTGGAAGACCTATGACCGCAGTGGCGACGGGGTCAAGGACGCCGACACCCACATCGGGATCATCGTGACCAGCGGCAACTCCGCCCAGGCCATGAGCAACTCCAGCAGTCTGCTGATGCCCCGCTACAACAGCGCCACCTACCAGCCGATCTCCCGCGTTCTGCGCAAGGCCTGACCGGAGTCTGACCCGGGGATTCCCTCTCCCCTTCCCCCCACCCACGCTCACCTCTTCGGGCGCCCGCTGGGCGCCCGAAGTCCTTTCCTGCCCCATCTTCAGGCCGGAGCACAACGGTGCCCCGGCACCGGCGGGGGATCATCCCCCCGTCAGGGTCAGAAGAAAACGAAACCGCCCCTCGGCCGGCAGGGAGGCGGGCCTCGCCGCTCCCCTGCCGGGAGAGGTTTCACGATATGGGTCAGTTCGGCGCCTGGAACAGGAGGTACATGTAGCCCAGGTAGGAGGCGAGCAGGAGGGCCCCCTCCGCCCGGACGATCTTCAGTCCGGTATGCATGATGGGCAGACAGCCCAGGCTGATCACCACCATCACCGGAATGTCAATGCCGAACATGTGGTCGGAAACCTGCAAGGGCAGAAGGGCACCCGCCAGCCCCAGGATGCCGAGGATGTTGAAGATGTTGCTTCCCACCACATTCCCGACGGCGATTTCCGGCTGACCCTTCCAGGAGGCCACCACCGACGTCGCCAGCTCGGGAAGGGAGGTGCCGGCCGCGACCAGGGTCAGGCCGATGACCTCATCCGAGACGCCGTAGGCCTTGGCGATGTTGACCGACCCGTACAGCAACAGCTTCGACCCGCCAACCAGACCGGCCAGACCAACCAGGATGCGCCCCAGGTCCTTGGGAAGGGTCGTCACTTCGGTGGTTTTCACCTCGTCGGGCAGATCGGGCGCGGCTTCCTGCTTCCCCAGCCAATAGCTGACGGCGATGTACAAAGCCAGAATGCCCAGCAGGACTGCCGCTTCCGGACGCGACAACAGCCGGTCCGAGGCCATCCACCAGGCCAGCACGGCCGTCAAAATCATGACCGGCACATCCCGCCGGATCACCGCCTTACTGCAGGCGATCGGCCGGATGAGGGCGGCGATGCCCAGGATAAACGCGGCATTGAAGAGGTTACTGCCCACCGCATTGCCCACGGCAATGCCGGGATTGTTCTCGTAACTCGCCTGCACGCTGACCACAACCTCGGGCATCGAGGTGCCAAACGCCACCACCGTCAACCCGATGAACAGAGGGGAAACCCCGATTTTGCGGGCCAGCCCCACCGCCCCGGCCACCAGCCAGTCGGCCGAGAGCGTCAGCAACACCAGACCGATAACGATCGCGAGGATGTCGGTAATCATGCCAGGGATGGTATCCCACCCCCCCGCGTTCTGCAACCCAAAGGGACCTCCGGCAGGAATTCCCGCTCAGCCATCCCATGCTTCTCTGATGAACAGGAATTTCCGCCGGCGATGGCCCCATCGCCAAATCCGACCGAGACTGCCCGAAAGCCCGCTTCAAATCACATGATGAAAATGGCTGGACCTTCGGGCGGTCTCACCCCGGGTTCGGGGCGGCCGCCTGACAACGGGGAGGATCCATCCGGCGGGGGGCGGCCAACCGCCTTCCGGCCTGCCGTGACGGTCGCGATGCCAGGAGCCCCAACCGCCTCCGGCCAGCGGCCCCCCCGCGGCGGAAAACACAGAACCACCCCTGATCCTTCCCGCGGATCAGGGGTGGTCTTGCCGCCGGTCGCGGCCGGTTCCCGGGATGGTGGTTACTCGGTGTCGGAGTTGGGGACTCCCTCGGCGTCATCGCCCTCTTTCACCGTGGCCCCGGTGGTGGCCGTACTGCTGGCAACCGTGGAGACCGCCGTAATGACATTGCCCAGGGTGGAGGTGCCGCTGGCGATCTTGGCGGTGCCGCTCGTCGTGCCGCCCGCCGTGCCGGTTCCCTTGATGGCTCCGATGATCTGCGTGATCACCGGCAGGATCTTCTGGATGACGCCAAGCACCGACGCGGCATCGCACCCCGTCATCGTCACCGCTGAGATGGCCATCAGGAGCATGAAGGCAATCGCCCGGCACGCTTTTTTGAACCGTTTCATATCCATTTCCCTCCTCTGTCGATCTTCGTGGCTTCCAACCATGTTACGCCTCACCGCCCCCCCTTGTTACGAAGAAACTTCATCCCTTGTGGCCGGGCCTCGACACCCGCGACGCGGGCCTGCCGCCAGGGAGACCCGCCAGCGTTGCCCAGCCCCGAACCGGGCCAGGGGTTTGGCCCCTGATCGGTAAAAGGAGCAAAGCCTCCCCGCCAGCCCTGGAAGCGGATCCTTTCTACAGGCGGCCGCCGAGCAGGGCGCGGACGGCGCTCTGGCGCGAGGGTTCGAGGCGGCCGAGGGCCTTCTCGAGGGCGGGGCCGGCGTTCTTCCGGAGGAAGGAGGCGACAACGCCCAGGAACTCCTCCCGGCGGGCGGCATCGGGAAGGGCGGCCTGGAACTGGAGGAGCAGACCGAGGTCGTCGGGGCGGGCCAGTTCGAGCAGGTAGGGAAAAAGTTCGGGCCGCGCCTCTCCCACCAGGTTTCCCACCTCTTCCAGAAGCGACTTCAGCCCGGCCTCGCGGGGGGCCAGCAGGGCGTGCAGGCCGATGGCATTGGCGGCGAGGCGAGGCGAGGGACTCTGGCGGAGAGTCTCGAGAGCCCCCCGGTTTTTCTGGGCGTACAGAGCATACAGCGCGTTCATGCGGATCCCGGGCACCTCGTTCTCGTCGAGGGCGATGCCGGTCAGCCGCTCGCCGGTGGTCTCGACCGGATAACTGCCCAGCGAGCTGACGGCCATCAGCCGCACCTCGACGGCCGGGTCTTTCAGCATGCGGTCGAGATGTTCGAACCCGCCCTGGCCGGTGACCTTGTCCATCGAGGCGGCGGCGGCCTGGCGCACCCACTTGTCGGGGTGATCCATCCCCTCCCGGACCATGGCCATGAACGGCAGGGCGTATTCGGACAGTTCGACCACCTTCAACAGCACCGGCGCCACCTGTTCGTCGAGCCCCTGCAGGGTCTGGACGGCGGCCCTGAGCTGTTCCTCGGGGTAGGCGCGCCATTCCAGGCGCAATTGCCGGCTGGCCTCGGGCGAGGACGGGTTGACCAGCAGGCGCAGAAGGCTTTCGCCCCCCAGCCGTTTGAGGGCGAACAGGGCGGTCTCGGCGAAATGGTAGTTGGCGTAGGTCTCGATGCCGGCCAGGGCGCTCTGCAGAAGCCGGATGATGACGGGCACATGTTCGGGCTCCCGGCCGAAGGCCAGGATCTCGACCGCTTTCCCCTTCCGCATCAGGTCTGCCTTCGAGCCGAGCACCTCGCGGGCCAGCGGGGCCAGGTCGGCCAGGTCGATCGAAGGCCGGGACACCTTGGCGGCCACGTCGGCCAGGGCGGCGAGCAGGTGGGGGCGGCAGGCCGGGTCGGCGCGGCCGATGGTGGAGGCCAGCCGCTTCATCAGCCGCCGGCCTTTTCCGGGATGGAAGAACAAGAAGTCCTCCAGGCGCATGGCGACGCGCCGCTGGACCTTGGCCGGCAGTCGCGGCAGGTCCCTGAGCAGGACGGCGACGGCCAGGCCGCGCAGGTCGATGATGTCGCAGATGGCCGCGTCGAGGCGGGCGGGGCGCACCTTGGCCAGGCGCCGGACCCGCCGGCTCAGCCGGGGCACGTGGCGGTTGAGGGGAAGGGGCGGGCCGCCCGGGGCGGCGCGATCGCGGGGGGGATGGTCGGTCATGGGGGGTGTTCTTTCCCGCCGGGGGTCAGCCGGCGTAGGCTTTCAGCAGGCGGGTCAGGCGGGCCCGGTCGGCTTCGTCGGCCACCGCAATCTCGAGCAGTTTGCGGGTCTCGACGCGGATGCGCTCGGCCTGCGCGAACTGCAGGACGGGGGCCAGAGCCAGGCCCAGCAGGACGGCCTGCAGGGCGTCGCTCTCGACCGCCTTCTGCCAGTAGATCCAGAATTTGTTGGGTTTGCCCCGGCCGAGATGGCACAGGGCGGTCAGGGCCAGGGCCTCGCCGTGTTCCGGCTCCTCTTTCAGGACGACATCGAGCTGGGCCTGGGCGCCGCCGAAATCGCCGCCGTAGAAGAAGGCCTTCCCAAACAGCAGATGGTCTTCCAGAAAGCGGGGTTTGTAGTCGCCGATCCGCTTCAACAGAGGCATGACCTCGGCCGGCCGGCCGGCGGCCAGCGACAGTTCGATGCGGGCGAGGATCTCGACGAGGCTTTCCAGGCCGTCGTGAAGCCGGGCCCAGGCGGCAAGCCCCTCCTGGGGCTTGCCCCGCAGGATGGCGAGCCGCCCGTACCAGACGATCACCTCCTCGTCGTTGGGGGCGAGGGGGAGCAGTTTCTGGAAGGCACGTTCGGCCTGCACGAGATCGTCGAGCCGGATGGCCACGTACCCCTGCAGGAACAGGCCGTGCGGGTGGTCGGGGAAGTCGGCCAGGGTCTGCACCACGGTCTGCAGGGCGCCCTGAAAGTTCTTCTCGAGCAGTTTGATCTCGACGAGGGTCAGGGGCAGATCGGGCTCGTTCGGCAGTTCATGCATCGAGTCGAGCAGGAACTGCCGCGCCCCCTGGGGATCGCCGTCGAGCGCGGTCGCTTTGGCGAGGTTGATGCGGTGGCGGGGGTCGAGGGGCCGGGCGCCGTACAGCCGGGTATAGAGCTGGGCGGCCTCGCCGAACTGCCGGGCCTGGAACAGCAGATTGGCCAGTTCATCGCAGACGAACAGGTCGTTGTCGTCACGGGCATACAGGTCGCGCAGTTCGTGGATGGCCATCGGGAAGGTGATCCGGCTGTCGTAGAGCGCGTCGAGCACGTCGTAGACCTGGGTCTCGACGGGGCTCGGCCGCGCCCCCCCCCCGGCGGCCGCCTCCCCCGCCCGTTTCTGCAGGACCGGCAGGCGGCGCATCAGCTCGTCCATCTTCGCCCGCAGGACCGGGTCATCGGGGGACTTCTGGAGGGCTTTCTTCAGGTGGTCGAGGGCGGCCTCGACGTGGTTCCCGGCGAGGTGCAGATCGACCATCAGCACGTGAAAGGCCGGGTGGGACGGGGCCATCATCAGGGCCCGCTTGACCGAGGTCGAGGCCTTGTCGAGGTGGCCAAGGGCCAGCTGACACCGGATCAGGCCCTCCAGGGCGCGGATCGAGTCGGGCACCGCGTTGAGACAGCGCCGGAAGACCTCGGAACCGTCCTGCCAGCGACCGAGTTCGAGCAGGTCGGCGCCCAGCGCATGCAGGGTCTCGGGATCGGTTCCGAGGACCTCGAGCCGCGACATCAGCAGGTCGACCGCCTCGGTCTTGCGGCCGAGCCGGGCCAGCACCTGGGCCCGCGACTTCCGGACCTCGGGGTCGTCCGGCAGGAATTCCTCGGTTCGTTCGAAAGCCGCCAGGGCCTTGGGCAGGTCGTCGAGGAACAGGTAGGCCTTGCCGATGTTGAACAGGGCCAGGGCATGGTCGGGATTGCGGGTCAGCACGCGGGTCAGCAGTTCGACCGCCTTCTGGCCTGCCCCCTTCTGGAGCCAGGCGGCGCCGAGATTGAGCAGGACATCCTCGTTGTCGGGCTCGAGCTCAAGGGCCCGGGCGTAGGCATCGACGGCCTGGTCATACAGGCCGCGTTCCTGCAGGTCGATGCCGCGCTGGAACAGGTCGCGGGCGCTGTCCATCCTAGAACTCTTCCTCGCGCTGGGCGTGAGCCTGCGCGGCGTTGGCCTTCAGCTTTTTGTCTTCCTTGAACTTCTGCAGGTTCTCGATCATGGCAGTGTAGTTCTCGACCTCCTGCGGGGCGCATTCCTTGTATTTGGCGAACGCCTCGAAGTAGCGGAAGAAGATGCGCGAGTTGGCGCCGCCCATCTTGTTCTTGGCGATGTGCAGTTCGGAAATGGGGATCATGAAGTTGTCCTTGCCCCATTCCCATTCGAGGAAGGGCGTCTCGAAGTCGTTGAGGTAGTCGCAATAGAGGAAAAAGATGACGTAGGGGTCGTAGAGCAGACCCATGATCTCCTCGAGGTCCTCGCGGCGCGGGCGGCGGTTGCTGATGGCTTTGGGCAGGCCGGCCGTGGCGATCAGGGTGACCCCCTCCGCGGCGCAGATGCTCTTCAGTTCGGCCGACAGGAGGTTGCATTTCTCGAAGAAGCCGATCCGTTCCATTTTCAGGTGGATCTTGAACAGCGGGTCGATGATGACCGCCAGGTCGCCGCCGCGCTCGAGCTTGACCCGCTTGACCAGCCGCTTGATGTCCTCGAGGAAGATGCGGCCGCCCGACTCGTCGACGATCATCAGCCGGTCCTTGCGGCGTTCGACCAGGTCGAGGCCTTCCAGTCGTTTCTGCTCGAACTGCGGGTTGGTCAGGAAGGGGTTCTTGACGTAATCGATCGGCACCTCCTGGGCCTGGGCCACGATCTTGGCCGTGACGTCGAGCCGGTTCATGTCGAGGGAGAAGAACAGAACGGTCAGCGAGGGGTTGAGGTTGACCAGGTCCCAGGCGAGCTGGGTGCAGAAGGTCGACTTCCCCATGCCCACCCCGCCCGTCAGCAGGTAGAACTCCTTCTGGATGCCGTTCAGGCGTTCCTGCAGAAGGGGGAAGTGGGTGTCGAACCCGCTGTAGCCAAGCTTGCGGGCCCGGCCGTCGTGGACCAGCTCGCGCATCTCGGCAATGTGCGCGTCGAGGTCACGGATGTAGCCGGCCGTGCCCTGCAGGAAGATGGTGCGGAGCTCCTGGATACAGCCGCTCAGCGTCTCGAAGGCATCGGCTTCGCCGTGCCCGACCTTCTCGGCATATTGGATCAGCATCCGGCGCGCGCGGGTGCGCACGTTGCGGTCGCGGATGCGTTCGATCACCGGCTCGAGGTCCTCCAGCATCCGCACCTTCGGCGCGCTGAACGGGGCCGAGAACAGCCGCTCGACCCGCTCCGCGCCCACCCAGTCAAGCCGGGTGCGACTGCCCTTGCGCTGTTCGCGCAGGTGGTCGGTCAGGTTGGCCAGGGTCAGCTCCTCCTCGTTCTCGAGGATCTCGAGCATGGCCCCGAGCAGTACGCGGTTGGCCTCGACCCCCTGGAAATCCGCCACCGCGAACCGCTGTTCCCGCAACTGCCGCCCTGCCACCAGCGGGTCGAAGGCAAGATTGGCCAGAATCAGCTCCTCGTCGAGGGCGATCTCGGCCAGATACTGCTCGAGGGCGGAATCGGCAGGGGCCTCCGCCGCGGCGGTCCCGTCCGCGGCCGGCGTAGCGGCAGGCGCGGCGGCCGCCGGG
>CAZKPI010000032.1:16449-17289 GCA_964554555.1 uncultured bacterium | reverse complement strand
GGTCGGCCGCCAGGGCGGGTTCCCTGGTTTCAACCCCGGCGACGAGGACGAGGGGGACGGCCAGGGTGGTACCCCCTACGACGAGTTCTTCCGCCATTTCTTCAAGCAGTTGCCGCGCGGCCGCCGCTTCCCCGCCCCCCAGTTCAAGGCCGAGGCGGCCGGCTCCGGCGTCGTTTTCGACGCCAAAGGGATCATCCTCACCAACAATCATGTGGTCAAGGGTGCCACCTCGATCTTCGTCAAATTCGCCGACGGCACCGAACTGAAGGCCGAGATCATCGGGCAGGACCCCCAGAGCGACCTGGCCGTCATCAAGGTTGATTCCCCCAAACCGCTGATCCCGGCCCGCTTCGGGGATTCGGAGAAGGTTGAGGTCGGCCAGTGGTGCATCGCGGTGGGGAATCCGATGGGTCTCGAACAGACGGTCACCGTAGGGGTGGTGAGCGCGGTCGGCCGCTCCGGCATCGGGGCTTCCCCCATCGAGGACTTCATCCAGACCGATGCCAGCATCAATCCCGGCAATTCCGGCGGGCCGCTCGTCGATCTCGAGGGCAACGTCATCGGCATCAACACCCTGATCTTCACCGCTCCCGGCAGTGGCATCGGGTTCGCCATCCCCTCGGGCATGGCGACCCGGGTGGCCCAGCAGATCGTGGAGCATGGGGCGGTCGAACGCCCGTTCATCGGCATCAGCATGCAGGCCGTGTCCCGTGATCTTGCCGACCACTTCGGTCTCAAGGACAAGGAGGGGGCCGTGGTGATGGACCTCGTTCCGGACGGCCCCGCGGCCAAGGCCGGGATGCGGCAGATGGACATCATCCGGTCGATCGACGGCAAGGC
>CAZKPI010000032.1:13343-16422 GCA_964554555.1 uncultured bacterium | reverse complement strand
CCAACGATGTCCAGAAATACGTCCTGGGCCGGTCGATCGGGGATAAGATCACCATCAAGGTCCTGCGCAACGGCTCGGAAAAGGATCTGGAGGTAAAACTGGAAAAGATGCCCCGAACCTACGGCCTGCGCAATCCCGAGGACCTCGCCGACGAGAGCGCCAAATCCCCCCGGGCGGGCCGGGCGGGGGCCCTCAAGAAATGGGGCTTTTCGGTCCAGGGGCTGACTCCCGAACTGGCCAAGGAGCTGGGCATCGACCGCAAGGAAGGCATGGTGGTGACCGACGTGCAGTCGGGAAGCCCCGCGGCGCAGGGTGGGCTGGAGGCTGAGGACCTGATCACCCAGGTGAACGGTGTCCCGGTGAAGGACGAGGCCACCCTCGCCGAAGCCCTCGAAAAGGGCAGTTCCGGCAAGAAGACCGCCGTCTTCGTGGTGGTCCGGGATGGCAATCCCATGTTCCTGGTGGTTCCTGCCCCCAACTGATCTTCCCGGCTTCCCCGGCTGACGGTCGGGGGAGCCTTTCCCCTCGACATCCCCCGACCGGATTTCCGGCCGGGGGATTTTTCCTTCACGAAACCGCCTCCTCGGCCGATGAAGGTGGAACCATCACCTCAGGGAGTTCCCTCGCATGATCAAGGAAATGTTCTTCGCCGTCACCCTCACCTTGATTTTCTCCGTCGGCGTAGGAGTGCTGTTCGTTCGGACCCTGGCCGAACTGATGGAGATGTTCCTGGGCTCGCCCGACGAAGCCGAGGCCACCCCCCCGACCCTGCCGAAACGGGGGTGATCCGCGCCTTCAGTTCTGCCGCAGGGTGCCGTGGATATCGCAGTGGAAGAACCGGCGGCCGTCCCGGGAGATGATCGAGTACTTGCCGCCGCTGGGGCAGGTGGGCGCGGTGGTGAAAATCCCTTCCTTGACCAGGCGTTCGGGATCGTAGCGTGAAGTCTTCTTCTTCGTCTTCTGGTCGTAGAAGAGGATCCCCCGGATCAGAGATTTCATGGTGGCGAAGCACTTCAGCCGCTCTTCCTTCTTGGCCTCGCTGATCTTTTTCAGGACATCCGCGTAGTTCTTGCGCGAACGCGTGTAGCGGGAGATCGTGGGCCGCCGCTCCAGGATGTCGACCTTGGCGGTCGGCTGGTTCTGGATGTCCCTGACCAGGTCAAGGTAGGATTTCTGGAATTCCTGGTGGGTTTCCTGGAGCCGGAACTGGTCGAAGAGGCTCAGGGTGTCGGACGCCTCGACGACCGCGGAAGGGGGGGCGACCGGCGGTTGGTCGGGGGTGACTGGGGTCTCCTCCCCGCCGGGCCAGCATCCCGTACACCACGCCAGGACGAGAAAAAGCCCAACCCACCGGAGCCGGGATCCCTCCGGGCGGCTGCGAGTCTGGGCCTTGCCTGCGCTGGTGTTCACATTCGAGTGCCCATCTTACCGGGCGGTTTTGGAGAAGTCAAACCGGGCCCGGGTCCTGTCCTTCCCTTTTCCGCCGTTCATCGGAGTCCGGGAAGAATGTTGAAGGCGGGAACCCCCTGTGCTATACTCCGCTCACTACCTACGCACTGGAGGGGACTTACATGTCTGACCAGCCCAAGAAAACCGTCTTCCGGAAGGTGGTTGTCCCGACTGAAGAGAAGAAGAAGTACCTGGTCGGGAACACTCCGCCGTTTCTCGGCCGACCCTACGAATTGCCGACCGAGGATTTCACCATCGGCCGCGAAGAGGGCCGGAGTCTCCAGATTCCCAACGACATGGTTTCCCGTCTGCATGCCACCATCTCTTTCAAGGACGGGAAGCATTACATCACCGACAACGAGAGTTCCAACGGAACCGCGGTCAACGCCAAATCCATCCCCCCCAAGGAACCGGTCCAGCTGAACCACACCGACGTCATCAAGTTCGACGTCTTTGAGTTCATCTACGTCGATTCGGCCCGGGCCGACCTCTGGGAGACTTTGAAACCCCTCTCCCGCGAAGGTGCCCAGATCATCACCCTGTACAGCCCAAAAGGCGGAGCCGGCCTGACCAGCATCGCGGTCAACCTGGCCTATGCTCTCGCTGAGACCTCGAAGAAGAAGGTGGCCATCGCCGATTTCAATCTCCGGTTCGGCGACGTCTTGACCTACTCGGTCGGCAAGGTTGGGCTGTCCATCCATGAACTGATCCAGGAACCCGAGATCACCGGCGACCGCATTACCAAGTATTTGCAGAAAGGTCCGGGCTATTCCTACCTGCCCGCGCCCAACAAGACCGAGTATGCCGAACTGGTGAAGGCCGATCACGCCCGCAAGGTTCTGTGGAGTCTCGAGGCAGGTCACGAGTTCGTCATCGTCGATCTGAAGAACGAGATCGACGATGTTTCCCTCACCGCCTGGGAAATCTCCAACCTTATTTATGTCATCGGAAAGCCGGAAATCGGGCATATCCTTTCCCTCAAGAAGATCCTCGAGATCATGCATCAGCTGAAATATCCCGAGACCAAGGTCAAGGTGCTGATCAATTTCCTGGGCCGGGAAGGCACCGTCCCGCAGGACCAGATCAAGAACCTCCTCAAGCGCGAGTTCACCACCCTTCCCAACGCGCCTGACGATGCGGTCCTCACCTCCAACGGGGGCCAGCTGTATGTCAAGGAGCGCCCGAGTTCCGCTCTCTCCCAGGGCATCATGGCCCTCGCCGGCCAAATCTGCGGCCAGAAGGCCGAATTGCCGGAAGGCGGCATCTTCAGCAAGCTGAAATCCATCCTTGGCTTCTGACCGCCATGGCGGACTATTCCGGTAGGCGGGTCGGCAACTACACCATCGTCCAGAAATTGGGCGACGGCGGGTTCGCCACCGTCTATCTTGCCCAGCACACCATTCTCGAGAAGAAGGCGGCGGTCAAGTTCCTGCTCGAGGAATGGGTAAACGAACCCGACGTGGTCAGTCGGTTCTTTGACGAAGCCCGCACGATGGAGCGGTTGAAGGACCACCCCAACATCATCTCCATCATCGACATCGCCTCAAAAGAACTCTGTGACAAGGAAGGCCTACCGCCCTACTTCATCATGGAGTTTGTGGACGGGCAATCGCTCGAGCAGTTGATCCAT
>CAZKPI010000032.1:9627-13333 GCA_964554555.1 uncultured bacterium | reverse complement strand
CTGCGAATGGTTCACCCTCGAATTTGTCATCAACGTCATTTCCTGTGCCCTGTCCGCGCTCGAGCACTGCCACAAACTGGGCGTGGTTCATCGCGACATCAAGCCCAGCAACATCCTTCTGAGAAAGGATGGCGGGGTCAAACTGACTGACTTCGGCATTGCCAAGGCCAAGGTGAATACCAGCAAGACCGGGGCCGGCCTGACCCTGGGCTCGACCGATTACATGTCCCCCGAACAGGCTCTCGGCAAGCGTGATCTCGACCACCGGTCCGACATCTATTCCCTCGGAGTGACGCTCTACGAACTGGTCACCGGGAAGCTTCCCTTCATCTCCGACAATCCCAATTCCGTGGCTCTGATGCACATCCAGGAGGAACCCAAGCCGCCCATCCAGGTGAACGAGGCGGTGCCCCAGCGGCTGAACGACATCATCCTCAAGGCCATGGAAAAGAAGAAGGAGGACCGGTTCCAGACCTGCCAGGAATTCCTCGATGCCCTGAAAAAGATCTCGGAACCCGAACCCCCGGTGGAAGCCGCCGAGGTCCCCACCGTCGACCTGAGCAAGGCGAAGGCCGAGCTCCCCGAGGAAAACCTCATGGACAAGGAGTCCGGCGGCGAACCCCGCCCCCGCACCACTCTGATCCAGGAGAGCCTGCAGAGCCAGCCCGTCCGCTCCGGCCTGTTCTGGGTGGCGGCCTTCGTGGGGTTCACCATCCTGTTTTTGGGCGCCTTCAAGGGATACCAGTTCCTTCAGCAAAGCACCGTGACCTTCGTTTCCCTGCCCCCGGGAGCCGCGGTCCAGCTCGACGGCCGCCTCATCGGCTCCGCCCCGGTGACCTTGACCATGAAACCGGGGGTCTACCGGGTGGTCATGGAGCTCCCCGGCTTCCATCCCCTGCCCACGCGGTTCGAACTGCCCCCCGGCCGGACCATGACCTACGAACGCGCCTTGCGAAAGGCCGATCCCGAGGCCCTGGCGGCCGTGAACCAGGGCATCCAGGCCTACGAGGCCGCGGCCGCCGGTCCGGCCAAGACCCGGGCGGCCGCGACCGCAGACGCCCTGCGCAAGCTTGCCCGAACCCTCGACGAGAGTCCCGGCGACCAGGAATGCCATCTCGCCTTCGTCGAATTTCTCATCCGCAACCGCCTGATCCCCAACGGGGAGTTCTATTACAAATCCAAACTGGAAAAGGCTCCCGACAATCCATTGTTTCTGACGATGTTGGGCAAGCTGAAAATGGAAAAGGGCGAGACGAACGAGGCGCTCGACCTGTTCTCCAAAGCCTGGTACAAAGCGCCCGACGACATTCTCCTGCTGAATGCCCTGGGCGACTTCTTCCAGGCCAGGAAGGATTCCCCCCGAGCCCAGCAATACTACAAACTCTCCATCTTCCTGAACCCCCAGCAGGAAGACATCCTCCAGAAACTCCAAGGGCTCTAAGGGAAGGGAGGAATCATGGACTACAAATTCTGCGCGGTCACCAACGTGGGAAAGGTTCGCAAGAACAACGAAGACGCCTACATTGCCACCGAGAAGGAAGGCCTCTTCATGGTTGCTGACGGCATGGGCGGTCACAAGGCCGGCGAGATCGCTTCGAGCCTGACCAGGGAGATCCTGTCCCAGCGCCTCGGGAACCGTTCCAAAACCGACCCCCAGGAGCCCATCCTGCGGGAGGCCTTCCTCGAGGCCAACGGGAAGGTTCGTGAAAAGGCCGCCACCGCGCCCGAATTCGAGGGAATGGGCTGTACCTGTGCCGTGCTGGCCCTGCGCGAGAACGAGTTCTTTCTGGCCCACGTCGGCGACTCGCGCATCTATTTGTACCGGAAGGGAGCCCTCAAGCAGGTCACCCGTGACCATTCCTACGTCGAGGAGCTGTTCATCCGCGGGCTGATCACCGAAGAGGAGAAGGTCGACCACCCCTACAAACACCAGATCACCCGGTATATCGGATGCTCCTCGAAACTGGAGGTGGACATCACCTCGGGCCCCCTCTGGAACGGGGATGTCTTCATGCTTTGCACCGATGGCCTGACCGAAGAGGTCGGTGCCCCCAAACTCCAGGAGATCTTCGACCGCAACCTCGACCCCGATGCCACCGCCGATCTCCTGGTCAAGGAAGCCCTGAACAACGGCGGGCGCGACAACGTCACCGTCATCGTGGTCAAGATCACCGGCAAGAAGACCAGCTTTTTCAAGAAGATCCTCGGCTGGTAGGGGTTTTCCCCCCTTCGCCTTTGCCGAACCCCGTACGTCCCGGCGGCCCCCGTTTCTGGAGACGGGGGCCGCCGGGCCGTATCACGGGGAAGCCAGGGAGGAGCGCGTTACAGTCCGAAGACCTCCTTGATGAGCGAGAACATGCTCCAGGTCCCCTTCTCCTGTTCCTCGCCGACCAGCCGCTGGCACAACTTCTCGACAGCCATGATCAGGGGGGAGTTCTCAAGACGCTGCATGACGAACGGGACCCCCGCGTTGATCGACGGGATCACGATGTCGCCCTCGCTCGGGATGAAGTGGCTGATGGCATACCGCAGGGAACTCTCCACCCGGGAAGGCTCCAGCCCCATGGCCTTGAACGCGCGGTTGAGGACCACCTTGACCTTTTCCCGGGGGATCTTCATCCGCTGGAAAAGGTCGAGCAGGACCTTGGTGTTTTTGACGAAGGTCAATTCCATGGTCATCATCAGGAAGATCAGGTCGCTCATTTCGAGGACCATCAATTCGAGATCCGTCAGCTGGTTGTGGGTATCGATGATGACGAAATCGAAGTTGGCGCGGAGGATCTCCAGCACCTGCTCGACGAACTCGGTCTTGATCTTCTCGGCAAGTTCGGGAGAGGGGGGCGGCAGAAGGACCTTCAAACCCGAGGAATGACTGGTCAGATGGCTCTCGATCTTGGCCATCTTGAGAGGCGGCCGCTCCTGGACCAGTTCGTAGATGTTCCGGTCGTGCGGCAGGCTCAACAGGATGGCCTGGTCGCCGAACGAGAGGTTGAGATCGACCAGGACGACCCGCTTTCGCCAGTTGCGCGCCAGCATGACCGCGGTGTTGGCGGCCATCACCGATTTGCCCGCCCCGCCCTTGACGTTGAAGAAGGTGACCACCTGGCCGAAGACCGCCTTGCTCAGACCCTGTTCGAGCAGAATGGACGCCCGCCGGGAATAGAGTTCCCGGCTTTCCCGGGCGAACCCCGGGTACAGGCCGACCAACCGCAGGAAGAAATCCTTGGGGATGAACATCACCTGGAAATCCTGGTACCCCACCAGGGTGCACAGAGCGTTGGTGCCGTTCAGGATTTCGACCTCCCCGTAGGTGTCTCCGGGGTCGAGAGTGAACAGGGTCTTCTTCTTGCCGGCGTGGGACTTGGTCACCGCAACCTGGCCTTCCACCACCAGGAAGAAATCCTCGAGCTTCTCCCCTTCTTTCAGGAAGGTTGTCCCGGAGGTGAACTTGTTGAACCGGCAGGCCTTGCGGATCTTCTCGACCTCGCGGGTCGGCAGTGTGTTGAAAAAGGAAAAGTCTTTCAGGTTGATCATACCCACCCCCCAATCCGGCCGGAGTATATCCCAGGTCCTTTCCATCCGTCCAGAAAGACCCTTGAAACTTTCCCATGGGGATCGGGTAAAATAGAGAAATCTGGAGGAATGAGCATGCGTATGCGAAGACATCTGACCGGGCTTGCCGCCGTCATTACCCTGCTGGGAGGCC
>CAZKPI010000032.1:0-9617 GCA_964554555.1 uncultured bacterium | reverse complement strand
TCGGTTCACCCGCCCTGGCCGGGGACAACCCCTTCCGGGAACAGCCCGTCGCCGTGGGCAGTTCGGGATCGGCCCAGTCCGCCGCTCTCCCTCCGGTCAAGCAGGGCCAGCGCATCATCGGAACGGTGGATGTCGATTCCTCGCTGAATGTTCGCACCGGGCCCTGGGGCGATGTCACGGGCACCCTCGGGCCCAACGCCAAGGTGACCATCGTGGGCCAGGTGGGCGACTGGTACAAAATCGAGTACCATGGCAAGACCGCCTACGTCCATTCGGCCTACGTCCGGCGACCGGGCGAAGGGCAAAAGCCTTTCCCGCGTCAGGGGTGGGTCAATGCCAGGCTCGGCCTCAACGTCCGCCGGGTGCCGCATGGCGATGTCATCGGCACCCTGAAGGACCAGAAGGCCGTCGAGATCATCGGCGAAGCGGGCGACTGGTACAAGATCCGCTGGGGGAACAACGAGGCCTTCGTCTCGAAAAAATACATCGATACCGACCAACCGACCAGCCAGTCTGGTGATGGCGTGACCCCGATGAACTTCACCGGGTACGTCAACGCCGATATCGGTCTCAACGTCCGGACCGCCCCGTGGGGAGCCATCGACACCACCCTGCCCAACGGCGCGGCGGTCAAGGTCACGGGCAAGATCAACGACTGGTACCGCATCAGTTTCAACGGCAAAGTCCGCTACGTCCATGCCGATTACATCAGGAAGAGCGGCGGCTCTGCACCCCCGTCCTCCACCACTCCTCCCACCAGCGCCGGGTCGGGCACCCTCCAGGCCCGGGTGGCGGCCGAGGCGCGCAAGCTGGTCGGCAGTACGCGGTTCCGGGGGCCCGAGGTCGATTACGGCAACCTCGCCTGCGCCCAGGTGGCCTCCACCGCCCTGAAGAATGCCGGGGCCATGAACAAGGTCGTGTTGAACGTCCGGTCGGTGGTCAGCGAGCTGAAGGCCGCCGGCTGGAGGGAAGTTTCCGTGCCGCCGTTCCGGGAGGGCGACGTCATCACCTGGAAGACCTACGACTACACCGGCGACGGGGTCAAAGACCCCGACACCCATGTCGGCATCATCGTCAAGGAAGGAAATTCCTACATGGCCATGAACAACTCCTCGCGACTGCGCACCCCCCGGCTCAGCGAGCCGTATTCCATCGGCCCCGTCACCCGGGTTCTGCGCAAGCCCTGAGCCATGATCCCCCGTCACCTTCCCAGGCCTCTCCTCCTCCTCACCGCCCTTGCCCTCCTGGCCCCTCTCCCGGCCCCGGCCGATTGGGCCCTGCCTTTCGGACAGGGCAAAGGCCAGGTCGGCTTCCTCAACGGCTCCCAGGTCAAACCCTTCGAAGAGGCATCGCCGCTCGGCCCGCTGGCCTTCCGGGTCCTGGGGGACCAAGCCTGGGTCCTCGACTCCCTGGGCGGCCGACTGCTGGCCTTCGATGCCGCCGGCCGGCTGACCGCGACGGTCGCGGTGCCCGGCCTGGCGTCCAACACCCTTCTCGAGGATTTCGCCCTCGTCCCCGGCCCCGACGGGAAACCGGAATCGGTCTGGGTCGGCGACGGCGCCGACGGTCTTCTGCGCCGCGTCAAGGCGGCCGACGGCCGCCTGCTGGCCCAAACCGGAGGCGCGGGTGATCGGCCCGGCCGTTTTGGCCAGATCCGGCAGATCGAAGCCGGGCCCGACGGTGCCGTGTTCGTCGGCGATGTGGGCCGTGGGGTGGTCGCGGTCTTCGATGGCGACGGCCGTTTCCTCCGGGAACTCCCCTGGCAGCGCTCTGGATTCGCTCTCGACGCGGCTGGAAACCTGGGCATGATCGACTTCGCCGAGTCGGTCGGCTACCTGTGGCGGACCTATGATCCCCAGGGCCGGCTGATCCGCGCCGTCCATCTCGGCTGGGGAGACCACCAGAACCCGCGGGTCTGGGGGCTCACCCCGGAAGGCGGGCCGCTGGTCAGTTTCGTGCCGCCGGGCGGCTACCGCGGCTGGCTTCGGCTGGTGGCCTTCAGCGGGTTCGGCCGGTCTCTCGAGGCGGTCCAGTTCCAGCCGCCGCCTTCCATGAACCGGTTCGTCGACCGGTGCGGCCAGCCCGTTCCCGGCAAGGTCGGTCCCTTCTGGCTGGCCCGCGCCGATTTTGAGGCGGCCCCGGCGGGCCGGTTTGCCATCGTCCGCATGGCCGGGGAGAAGAGCCAATGAAAGGGCGCCAGATCCTTCGTTCGCTGGTCCTGTCGGTTGCCCTGCCCGCTCTCTTCGTTCTTGCCGCCGGCCCCGGACGGGCCCAGGAAGGCCTGAAGGTCGACAAGACCCTGGTCGCCACCCTCGACGGTCTCGATGCCGCCAGCCTGATCGGCCTGCGGGTGGTGGAAGGCCGGGTCCTGGCCGCCGATGCCCTCGGTCACATCGTTTCCCTCTCTCCCGATCAGCCTTCTTTCCGGCATGCCCCCCCCGCCCCTGGTCCCATCCTCGATTTTGCCATCCGGTTCGGGGCGCCCGTCTTCCTGACCGCCGCCGGCCGCCTGGCCGGGAACCTCGATCCGGCCTGGCCCACCGGCCCCTTTGCCGCCAGTTCTCTCGAGATCGCTGAGGACGGAGCCCTCCTCCTCCAGGGTGGGCACGAAGCCCTCTATTTCCCGCCGGCCGCCAGTTCCCCGGCCCGACTGCACGGCCTGTTCCCGGCCCTGCCCCTGCCCGCAGGCTTCCTCTGGTCCCTCTCCCGGCATCCGATCCTGCGCACCTGGCAGGCCGAACTGCTCGATGGACTCGGCAACCGCATGCAGAGGGTCTGCCGCTTCAGCGCTCAGTTTCAGCCCGAGGGACTGTGGCTCGGCCCCCCCGGCCCGGAAAAGGAACTCCTGGTCTCCTCCTTCGCGGAAGGCTCCCGGTGGCTGTCGCTGATCGGCCAGAACGGCCGCATGCTCTGGCGCCTTCCCGCACCCGACCCCATCTGCCGGCGCGATCTGGCCTGGGCGGCCAACGGTGACCTGCTGGTGCTGGAACGGGTCGACGGCCGCATCTGCTTGCGGCGGTGGGCATTCCAGGCCCCGGAAGGGTGACCCCCTACTGGTAGAGGAAAAACCGTTCGCGGTCCCGCCGGAAGGCCTGGCATTCGGCGCGGGCCCGCTCTTCCAATTGGCCCGCATCGAGGTCGGCCAGCAGTCCTTGCCGCACCCAATCGTTCCCGGCCAGCAGGTCGAAAAACGGCCGGTCGAGGTTGGGGCGGCCCGGGAATTCCACCTTTCCCGGGTGGCTTCGCATCAGCGCCTGGATGACCCGCAGGCCCAGCCCCACGGCTCCGTCCAGGAGGCCTGACCCTGTATCCAGGCGGATGCCGCGGCAGGTCTCCCCGGTGAATTTGGCGAACGTCGGCCGGAACTCCACGGGGCGGGCGGTCACGCCGTCCGGCAAAGCGGACTGCAGGCGGGCCAGCCACCGCTCGGGATCAACCCAGGGGGCACCCAGGATCTGAAACGGCGCCTCGGATCCCCGTCCTTCGGAGGCGTTCAACCCCTCGAACAGGCAGGTGCCGGGGTAGAAGAGGGCAGTGGCTGGAGTGGTCATGCTGGGGGAGGGTTTGACCCAGGGGATGCCCAGGTCCGCAAAAGCCGCCCTCCGGGTGTACCCGGCACACGGCCAGACTTTGACCGGCCCGGCCCGGGGCAGGGTGGATGCATACCAGGCGGCCAGTTCGCCGGGGGTCAGCCCGTAGCGGAGCGGCACCGGCAGGTGGCCGACGAACGAACCGAAGCCGGCGGTCAGGAACGGGCCTTCCACTTCGAGGCCGCCGACCGGGTTGGGGCGGTCGAGCACGTGGACCGGCAGGCCCAACGGGGCGGCGGCGTCGATGATGTTGCGCAGGGTGGAAATGTAGGTATAGAAGCGGACTCCGACATCCTGGATGTCGTAGACGAGCAGATCGAGATCGGCCAGATCGGCCTGGGAAGGGATCTTCCGCTCGCCGTACAGGCTGACAATGGGAGCCCCCAACTGCGGATGGACGGCGTGGCCGACCGCCTCGCCGTCGGGAGCGTCCGACCAGAACCCGTGTTCGGGCGAGAACAGGCGGGTCAGCCGGAGCCGCGGGTGATCAACCAGGCGGCAGGCCACGTGGGTGCCGTGCCGGTCGACGCCGGTGGCGTTGCTGACCAGGCCGACCCGCCCCTGAACCCCGGGATCGGCCAGGAAGGCCTCGAGCCCGAACTCAAACCTCGCCACGGGCGGCGTTCCAGCGCAGAAGGTCGGCGGCCAGGTACAGCGACCCGCTCACCAGGATGGACTTCGCCTGGCGGCCAGCCGCCAGGGCGGAATCCAGGGTGTCATGCCACCGCCATCGCGGGTCGAGCGGGGCGACTTGTGCGGCGAACTCCTCGCGGGTCACGGCGCGGGGAGTGGCAGGCGGGACGAAGGCCAGCGAATCGGCCCGCCCGGCGAGGGCCCGCGCGAGCTCGACGAACGGCTTTTTCTGCAGGGCGCCCAGGACGAGATGGCAGGGGCGTTCCATGGGAAACCGGTCGAGGTAGGCGAGCAGGGAGGCGAGCCCTTCCAGGTTGTGGGCCCCGTCGACCAGGATGGGCGGCCGTCCGGCCAGCCACTGCAGACGGCCGGGCCAAGACACCCGGGCGATCCCTTGGGCGATGGCTTCCGGCGTGACTTCGAAATGATTCTTGACCAGCAGATCCACCACGGTCAGGGCGATGGCCAGGTTGTCGAGCTGGTGCAATCCGGGGAGGGGGAGGGTCACCTCGCCGGGGATCCCATTCACCTGGAGACGGTGGCCGTAGGGGGTGCTTTCGACCACCCGGAAGTGATCCTTTTGGTCGACCACGATAAGGGGGGCCTTTTCCTTCTGGCAGGCCTCGCGGAACAGGGCGAGGATGGCGGGGTCGCGCTCGGCGGTGACCAGAGGGCGCTTGCGGCGGATGATCCCCAGCTTCTCGCGGGCGATGGCGGGACGGTCGGGGCCAAGGATTTCGCGGTGGTCGGTGCCGATGTTGGTGATCACCGACACTTCGGGGTGGCAGACGTTGGTGGCGTCGAGGCGGCCGCCCAGGCCGACCTCGATGAAGGCGAGGTCACGGTCGGACTCGCGAAAGGCCAGAAAGGCCAGGGCGGTGACGAGTTCGAAGAAACTGGGGGCACCAATCGAGCTTTCCCGCTCCATGACTTTGACGATGTCCTGCAGGGCGGTGACCCCTTCCACCCAATAGGACTCGGGCAGGGAGGCGCATTGCAGGCGGATCCGCTCGGTGAGATCGACGAGATGGGGGGAGACGGTGGAACCCACCTGGTAGTCGGCGGTGGCGGCGAAGATGTGTTCCAGGAGGACGGTGACCGACCCCTTCCCGTTGGTGCCCCCGATGAGGACGGCAGGATACTGGTTCTGCGGGTTGTCCAGGCGCTCGAGGAGGAATTCCATGCGGTGCAGGCCGAACGGCCCGGTGAACAGATCTCTCTGGCTGAGCCAGGAAAGAGCGGCGGCGAGGTCCATCAGCGAGAAGTCCTTCCCTGAAGTCGGCCCACTATAGCAGAATCGGGCGGGAATGGGAAGATGAATCCCCTGCCTCCAGGGCACGGCACCAGGGAAGAGGCGGCCGCCGGCCCGCGCCCGGAGAGGGAAAGCCCCTGCCGCCCTTGGCTCACGGCTTGAAAATGCCGATAGATTGGAATATCCTTGTCAGGATAGGAAGGTGTTGGTATGTTTTTTTCCGACGAACCCGAGCCTCAGGACGAACCCGTTCCCGAATACGAGGCTGGCGAGGCCGGGGATTCCGGCGACGAAGAAGAGGAGAATGAGGAAGAGGTAACCGTCACCCAGCGCGTCATCGCCTGGATGTGGTTTCTCTTCAAGGTGGGTTTCGCCCTCTCCGTTCTCGTCATCATCATCATCGCGGGCGCTCTGTTCGGCATTGTCAAAGGTTTCTCCGAACGGATCCCGATCATCTCGGACCGTTCCTACCGGCCCAGCCTGACCACCCAGGTTCTCGACTGCAAGGGCCGCCTCCTGGCCCGACTGCACGCCGAGGAGAACCGCACCCGCATCCTGGCCGCCAACGAAATTCCGAAGATGATGCGGCACGCCGTCATCGCGATTGAGGACGAGCGGTTCTACCAGCATTACGGCATCGACTTCGTCGGCATCGGCCGGGCCATGGTCAAGAACTTTCAGGCCGGGAAGGTGGTGCAGGGGGCTTCGACCCTCACCCAGCAGTTGGTCAAGAACGCCTTCCTTACCAGCGAAAAGACGTTCAAACGCAAGGCCATCGAGGCCATGATGGCCTTCCAGCTCGAACGCAAGTATTCCAAGGAAGAGATCCTGACTCTGTACCTGAACGAGATCTATTTCGGGCACGGTGCCTACGGCCTTGATGCTGCCGCCCGCATCTATTTCAACAAGGATGCGATGCAGTTAACCCTCCTGGAATGCGCCACCCTGGCCGGCATTCCCAAAAGCCCCGTGGCGTTTTCCCCGTTCAAATACCCGGAAGCCAACCGTCAGCGCCGGGAGCTGGTTCTTGCCAAGATGGTGGAACTCGGTTTCATCACGCCGGCCGAGTACGAAGCCGCCAAGGCCGAGACCCTGGTGCTGAGCAAGGAACGCAGTGAGGTGATGCTGGCCCCCTATTTTGTCACCTACGTCCGGGACATCCTGCTCGAGAAATACGGCGCCAACCTGGTTTACAATGGCGGTCTGAAGGTCTCCACCACTCTCGATCTCGACTACCAGAAGTACGCCGAAGAGGCCATGGACAACTCGGACCTCTTCAAAAAGCGGCCGCTGGACAAGGATCCCCTGATGAGCGGTGCCCTGGTCTGCCTCGACCCCCACAATGGCCATATCAAGGCGATGTACGGCGGCCGCGATTTCGAGAAGTCGCAGTTCAACCGGGTAACCCAGGCCTTGCGACAGCCAGGTTCTTCGTTCAAGCCCTTCGTCTACGGGTGTGCCCTCGAGAACGGTGCCCTCCCCAACGACTTCATCGTCGATGAACCCATCAGTTATACCAACCCCTGGTCGCACAAGGTGTGGGCCCCCAAGAATTACGACCTCCAGTTTCATGGCACCATCACCCTCATGAAAGCCCTTTGCAACAGCTTCAACATTCCGGCGGTCAGGTTGATCGACCAGCTGACCCCGGCCAAGGTGATCCGGTTCGCCCGCAAACTCGGGGTTACCGCCCAGATGGAACCCAATCTCTCCCTGGCCCTTGGATCAGGCAACTTCACCCCGCTGGAGATGGCCTCGGCCTATGGCGTGTTCGCCAACCAGGGCATTTACGCCCCGCCGGTGGCCATCACCCGCGTCGAGGATCGCGACGGCAACATCCTCGAGGAGAGCCTCCCCCGGGCCAAGGAAGTGATGAAGGCGGTGCACGCCGCCATGTTGTGCGACATGCTTCGCATCGCGGTGGAGAAGGGCACGGGCAAGCGCGCCGCCGTCCCCGGGCACGTGGTGGCGGGCAAGACCGGCACCACCAACGATTACGTTGATGCCTGGTTCAACGGGTTCACCCCCGAGCTGGTGACCATCGTCCAGTTCGGATACGACATGCCCAAGAGTCTCGGCGGCCGCATGGCGGGCGGTACGGTCGCCGCGCCGGTCTGGAATGCCTTCATGTCCAAAGTCCTGAAGGACTATCCGGCCAGCGAGTTTCCGGTGCCCGAAGGGGCCCTTCGCACCCGGGTCTGCATGACCAGCGGAAAGCTGGCCTCCAAAAGCTGTCCGGGAAACACCGTGGTCCAGATGGTCTTCCCCGTGGAGTCCCTTCCCCGGCAGGAATGCCCGTTCCATGGATCAGGGGCCTACGTTGGCGGGAAGGACGAAGAGGAAGACTCCGAATATGCCCGCGACCAGGGCGGAACCCAGGGCCCGGTTGTGCAGAACTTCGCTCCTGATCCGGATTTCTTCCAGGTCGACTACCGCAAGACTGGGACAACTGCCGCCGTTTCGGGCGGGGGAGCCCCCGCGGGCACCAAGCCCCCGGCGGTTCTGGTGTCGCCGGATGCTCCTGAGGAGGATGATGACGACGCCCTGGCCAATGCCGAAGCCGTGGACGAGGCCGAGCAGGTCCGTGAACCCGGTGTGGTGATGGGCGGGGGTGGCGATTTCCGCGAGACCTATTGATCCACGACGATTCCTGGCCTCATGGCACTCCCCGCCCGCCCGGCGGGGAGTCCTGGCTTTCAGGACCTGCCTTCCACGGGGAGACGCGGTCTGCCGAGAAGGTTCTTGACCTGGCGCTCCAATGGCCGGCCGGCGATGAACGCCTGCGGGAATAGCTCAAAAAGCGGATGAAGGACCTTCGGGCCACCCGGTCGCGACCTTTCCCCCCGGGGAAGTGGCGCCGGGGTGGCGATGGCGAGGGGAAGGAAACGGGAACCCCGCGCGGGAGAACCGCGTGAGCCCTAGGCCCCTGATCGGAGGCGTTTTCCGGGTGATCCAGGGAGGGCCCGCCGTACAGCGGCGGGCTGAACGGATCTCCTGGGTGCCGGAGCCCATCGGAAAACCCCGGCTCCTTCCCGCACGCCATTGTCTCCATCCGGGTTGATCCCCGGGAGTCCTTTGCCCGTCCTTTGTCCATCAAACCCGGGGGGACCAGGGGAGGCAGTCCTGGGGCGCCAACCAGGGGTGGGGGAGGGTTCCCCCTCCGGTCAGAGGGCTGGTTCGAGGGAGGAGAACGCCTTCGATTTCAGCCGTTCCTCGTAGGCTTTCAAAAAGTCGGTGCTGATCTCGGAGAGATCGGCCACCGTCAACGGGTCCTCGCCCCCGAACAGTTCCGGTTCCCGGGCGATGCGGACTCCGATCGCTTCCAGCGATTCGACGGGAATATTCAGGTAGTGGAAGCGGGGGATGTCGGCGAAGCGGTAGGAGGAGTTGTCCGAAACCTTCAAGGACAGCAGTTCTCCGGCCATCCGGTAGAAGAAGAGCGCGGCCTCCGAACGGCGGAGAGGGGCGGGACCCTCATCGGGCAGTCTGGAGCCCATGTTCTGCAAAAATCGCCTGGCATCGCCTTCCCCTCCGGCCCCGTAGGGGCCGTCCCCCCCGACGGGGTGGCAGGATTGCAGGAGCAGGTCGCCGACCTTGACCAGGTCGGCCAGCGTGGCGGGCCGTTCCGCTTCCTGGCCTGCCTTCCAGTCGGTCAGGGTCGCGAACACCGACCGGCCGGTTATGGTGGCGAAGGGGGATTCCGCCTCCGACCGTTCCCAGACCGGCTGAACCCGCGTCGCCTCCGGGCGGCTCATGCCCATCGAGCCGAAGGCGAACAGGGCCAGGACGGAACCGAACAGGAATCCGGCGCCGAGGTTCTTCAGGCGGAGGCGCGTGGAAAGGGAAGCCACTGCCTCCCACCGGCGGGTCAGCCTGGTGGTCAGGTGCATGCCGGTGCCACAGCCGCCGCAGAACATGGCCTGGGCCACGTTGGGACGCCCGCAGGTGGGGCAGGGGACCGTCACCCGGTATCCGCAGGAGGAGCAGATGGTCGCATTGGCGCCGAATGGGGTCTCACAGCGGGGGCAGAAATCGCGCATGGTGGCCTTCCCTTTCGGATCTTCCTAACATTCAGGAGTCCGGGGCGGAAGCCTCGGACATCCCTCCTGGTATCGGCATGTCGCGGGAATTCCCCAAGAGGA